>JADFKK010000292.1 GCA_022564995.1 Planctomycetota bacterium
CTGTTGGGCGCGAATAGAGAAGAGGAACACGTACTTGAGTTTCTCACCGTCGAAAAACTTACCGCCCCGATCAACGCAAGGTGTTTCTGAACAACAGCTTATGGCGAGATGGCCGAAATTAACCCACGGATTCTGGTGAGGAGGCAATCCGTTCTACGCTACGACTTCCAAACCAGACGAGTTGGCTGTGTCATTAGCGAAGATTAGCGAGGATTAGTGTTCCTTCCTGCGGGAGATGACTTGTGTAGTACAACGAGGCATAAATGCCTGGGCTAATTAAAAGCCGGATGGCAAAACCGACTCTTCCGATTGCATGACGCAACCTGACGTCCCGCGACACGCAGCGATGGGGGAAAGAAGGGGCCACCCATTGATCGTGGCGGTCTCTTGACGGGCAGGACGTACTCGCGGCGAAACGCCTGGGGCGTTTGACTACGGGGGAGGGGAGGTAAAGCGGAATGGGGAATTCGGAATGGACGCTGAATTCCCTGACTCCTAACTCCTCGCCCCTAATCCCTCGTCCCTCGATCCTGCGGCGCGACCACTGGTCGTGGCTTTACAGTTTCCTCGCCCCTAACTCCTCGGTCCTCGATCCCATGGCGCTGTGCAACTCCTTATACATCCACGCTTTACGACAATTTAGCCGCCTCCGCTGGCATCCGCGCCTAATAATTGGGTATAGTTGAACGGATACGACCCGCGGTTTTTCTGCGGCGGCCAGTGTGCCGCCGTGCTTGTGGATGTTCGAAGCGACTATCGCCGTTGAGGATCCCGACTCGCTGCTGACGTTGTTCGGCACCGGGGATCAGCACCTCAAGCAGATTCGCAACGCGCTGCCGGTGAGTATCTCCGCGCGCGATGGGAAAATCTACGTGCAGGGCGAGAAGGCTTCGGTCGATCAGGCCACCGAAGTGATCAGGCAGCTTCAGTCGCTGGCCCGCCGCGGAAGCCTGGCCGAGCACGAGGTCGACGACGTGATCTGCCGGGTGACGACCGGGGTGGGATTGCCCGAGGCGCCGGCGATCGACGTGCATCAGGCCAGCCGGGCGATTCGCCCGCGGACCAAAGGCCAGAAAACATATATCGACGCGATTCGCGATAACGACGTGACGTTTTGCATCGGTCCGGCCGGCACGGGCAAGACCTATCTGGCGGTGGCCATGGCGGTCGAGGCGTTCAAGAACGATCAGGTGCGGAAGATCGTGCTGGTGCGGCCGGCCGTCGAGGCGGGCGAGAGCCTGGGATTTTTGCCGGGCGACATGTACGCCAAAATCAATCCGTACCTGCGACCGCTGATGGACGCGCTGCGCGAGATGATGGACCACGAGCACGTCAAACGGGCGATGGAAGAAGACGCGATCGAGGTGATTCCGCTGGGATACATGCGCGGCCGCACGCTGAACGAGGCGTTTATTATTCTCGACGAAGCCCAGAACACGACGACCGGCCAGATGCAGATGTTTCTGACGCGGATGGGCCATTCGTCGAAGATCGTTGTTTCGGGCGATGTCACGCAGGTCGATCTGCCCAAGCACACTCGTAGCGGACTGGCCGACGCCATGACGCGGCTGAAGAACATCGAAGGCGTCTGTCAAATAACGCTGGGCAACGCCGACATCGTGCGGCACCGGCTGGTGACGGAGATTGTGCGGGCTTACGATCAGGGAAGTAAGAGGCGGAGATAAGGGGATGACCGTGGTATATCGCAGGTCTTTGAGAGTCTGGGGACTGGGGACTGGGGGCTGGGGGCTGGGAATGCGCCGTTTCCCCCAGTCCCCAGCCTCCAGCCCCCGAACTTCCGGATCGTTTTAGTCACCAGTTCCGACGGTCGACGAACCACGAATAACCTCCACAGTATTCGAGAACCTATGTCTACCGGAAGTCAAAAACGTACGCGCAGCGAGCGGGTCGCGGCATTGGAATTGCCGCCGAGCCTGTGGGGCCGCGCCCTCGAAACGCTGCGCCGCGGCGACGTGCTCGTGCGACTGGGTATCTGCCTGATCGCCGCGCTGGTGATGTGGTCTGCCACCCGGGCCTGGTCGCCGCCGTTTCCGTATCATAAAGGCCAGGTGCCGCAGCGGAGCATCGTCGCCCGCGTCGATTTTGCGGTGCCCAATCCGCAGAAGACGGAGCAGGACCGCGACCAAGCCCGCCGTGAGGCGCGTTACGTTTATAAGAACGATCCCGAGCCGCTGCGGCAGTTGTTGGCCAAGCTGCAAGGCCAGGTCGTACAGTTAGTCGGCGCCAAGACGTACGACCAAGCGACGCAGGACATCTGGTCTGAGTTTCTGCCGATCGAAGAGGAAGGCTCGCAGCGGACGCCGGAAGAATCGTTCGAGACATTTCGCACGCAACTGTCCGGCGAAGGCCGCTTGGACGAGTTCGAGAAGGCGGTCCGCGGCGCGCTGGCCGACTTCAGAAAGCGCGGCCTGCTCAAGCAGCTTGCCCACGACGACAGCCAGGGCGACCAGGCGGAGATCTTCGTCTACACCGACGAGGCGGCCGATCGCGAGCGTGTCGATGCGAGCCAGGTTCGCATTCGCGAGGTGGCCACCGAGGTCAAACTGTATGACCGTCTCAGCGTTCAAGCGGTCCTTCCAGGAGTCGCTCAGCACATCGCTTCCTGGCTCGTGCGCCACGAGCTGCCGACGACGCTCTCGGTCGATGAAGACGCCACCGCGCAGGTCAAGCAACGCGCCGCCGACCTCGTTCGAGAAGCCATGACGCCATACGAAGCGGGAAAGATCTTGGCCAAGGCTGGCAAACCGATCACACCCGAAGCTTACGATCTGCTTATTGCCGAGCGCGAAACGATGCTCGCTGAGCGCACCGCCGTCCAGTGGATCACCCGATCGCTGGCCGCCTTCGGCATGTACGTGGCGATTTACGTGCTGTGCGGCTTCTACATCCATTTTCGCAATCACGACGTGCTGCAACATTTGGGCCGCTTCATCGCGCTGGTCGCGCTGGCCACTGCCACCGTGACCGTCGGTTATTGGATCGGTTGCTTCGATGACTGGCGCTTGGCCCGTTTGGTTCTGATCCCGCTGCTGCTGTTCGGCATGATCGTGGCCATCGTTTTTCAACAGGAGATGGCGCTGTTGTTTTCGGCCGTCGCCGCGCTGGTCTTGGTCCTATCGGTCGGCAGTGGATTGGCCAGCTTCGTGATCTTGATGGCCGCCACCGCGACCGCCGTGCTGCTGGTGGGGCGGATACGCAGCCGCACGAAGTTGATCTACGTCGGTCTCTGTGCCGGACTGGTCGGCGCGCTGACGACCCTCGGCGTAAGCACCGTCGAAAATCAAGGCGTTCAGCCGCAACTGCCATGGCTCGACGCCGCCCTGGTCGGGCTGTGGGCGGTGATCGCCGGCTTTGTGATGACCGGGCTGCTGCCGTTTGTTGAGCGGGGTTTCGGCGTGCTGACCGACATGAGCCTGTTGGAATTGGGCGACGCGGCCCATCCGCTGTTGCAGGAACTGGTCCGCCGCGCCCCGGGCACCTACAACCACTCGATCAACGTCGCCTCGATCGCCGAGGCGGCTGCCGAGAGCATCGGGGCGAACGGCCTGTTGGTCCGCGTCGGCGCATATTTTCACGACATCGGCAAGATGCTCAAGCCGGGTTACTTCATCGAAAACCAGGGACAAGAGGCCAATCGGCACGACGAACTGTTGCCGGCGATGAGCACGCTGATCATCATCGCCCACGTCAAAGACGGCGCCGATCTGGCCCGCCAGCATCGTTTGCCCCGCTCGATTATCGATTTCGTTCAGCAGCATCACGGCACCACGCTCGTCGAGTTTTTCTACCGCCGCGCCAGTGAGCAGCAAGCGGCCGACGGCAACGACAACAGGGGCAAGGTCGACGAAAATAGTTATCGTTACCCGGGGCCGAAGCCACAGAGCCGCGCCAGCGGAGTCCTCATGTTGGCCGACACGGTTGAAAGCGCCAGCCGGGTGTTGGTCGAGCCGACGCCGGCGCGGATCGAAAGCTTGATCCACGAACTGGTCATGAAGCGGCTGTTGGACGGGCAGCTCGACGAGAGCAAACTAACGCTGCAAGAGGTTCGCACCGTCGAAGAGAGCCTCGTCAAGTCGCTGATCGCCGTTTATCACGGCCGCGTGAAATACCCCGAGAAGCCGCAGAAGACGGCGTAGCGATTTAAGATTTGGGATTTGGGATTTGGGATTTGTAAAGCCGCGACTAATTGGACAGCGCCACTTAGACTCCAGCTCGCAGACGTGAATGGGAATTCAAAGCAAACGAAACAGGTTTTGCCCGCGAATAACGCGAATCTACGCGAATCGTGCGACGTTGATTGGCAGTACGATATTCGACTCAGCGCATCCGCATCAACACGCTTTTTCGGTGACCGAGTGGAACATTCGCGTAGATTCGCGTAATTCGCGGGCAGTGTTTTTAGGACCAAGTCGATTCGTGTTGCCTCGTAGGTTGCGGCCAGCGTGTTGACCTCAAGAATCCCATCGGCCCCATGGTTGGTAACTCGGTATCATTTCGTAAGTTAACCGTGCTATCACGGCCCCAAGTGGCGCTGTCCAACTAATGGTCGCGCCGGAACCCGGTTTCGTTTACTGCGACGGATTGATGATTCAAGTTGAAGTGACGAACGAACAACGCTCGACGCCGGTCGAAGAAGACCGCGTGCGATCGATCGTTGAAATGATTATCGCCGATGCCAGAATCAACGACGCCGAAATCAGCATTGCGGTGGTCGACGACCCGACGATTCACAAATTAAATCGACGCCATCTCAACCACGACTACGCCACGGACGTGTTGAGTTTTGTCTTGGAACGGCAAGAAAACCATCTGGAGGGAGAAATCGTCGTCAGCGGCGACACGGCCTTCAGCGCCGCCAGCGATTACGGCTGGTCGGCCGAAGAAGAGCTGCTGCTGTACGTCATTCACGGATCGCTGCACCTCGTTGGGTTCGACGATCAAACGCCCGAGGCGCGCGAGCAGATGCGCGCCCTAGAGCGGCGTTGGCTGTTGGAAATGGACATTACGCCCAACGATTCACTCTCACCAAGAGAACACCAAGGTGACTGACGCTCTTTTGTTCTGGATCGCCGCGGGTGGATTGCTGCTAACGGCGCTGGCCGCCGTCGGCGCCGAGTCGCTGCGGGAGTTCTCGCGTCACGAGTTGGGGGAAATCTGCCGCCGGCGCGGCGCCCGCCGCCGACTCTCGGAGATCTTGCGCAATTACGAACAAGTCGCCCTCAACGTCGAAGGCCAGCAAGCGGTTGCCACCGTCGTGTATGTCGTCGCCGCCGCCTTCTGGATGCGCAGGGCCTACGTCGCCGAGCCGCCGAGCCAGTGGATCCAGTGGATCGCGCTGGTGGTAACCGCGACGACCGGCGTGTTGTTGCTGCTCGCCGCCGCGGTCTGGATTCCCCGCGTCGTCGCCCGGCTGTGGGCCGAGGTGTTTCTGTTTCACACCTGGCGCACTTGGCGAACCGTCAGCGCGCTGTCGGTGCCGCTGGCGCTGTGTGCCCGCGTGGTCGGCATGTTGCTGCACCGTCTGGCCGGGCGCAAGCCCACCGAGCCGACCGAGGAATCGTTCGACGAGGAAATCCGCGCCATCGTCAGCGAAGGCCACCGCGAGGGGCTGCTTGAGTCCGACGAACGCGAGATGATCGAAGGTGTGATCGAACTGGACGACGCCGACGTGGCCGAGATCATGACGCCCCGCTCCCGCATGCGGTCCCTGCACGTCGACGTCCCCTGGCCGGAAATGATCGACTTCATCTTGGCGGTTCCCCACACGCGGATTCCCGTCTTCGACACCAACCGCGACGACATCATCGGCATCTTGCATACCAAAGACCTGCTGCCGATCCTGGCCAAACACGACAGCCAGCCCCCGCCGTCCTTGCGAGACATCCTCCGCAAGCCGATCGTCGTGCCGGAGACCAACCGCATCGACGACCTGCTCGAAGAGTTTCAACAAACCCGCGTTCATCTGGCCATCGTCGTCGACGAATACCAACGCGTCTCCGGGCTGGTGACCATCGAGGACATTCTGGAGGAGATCGTCGGCGAGATCGTCGACGAACACGACGTCGACGAGGACGAAGAGATCATGAAGCTCAGCGAGACCACCTGCGAGGCCCTCGGCCGGGCCCATCTCGACGAGATCAACGACGCACTGGGAACGGGGTTTCCCGAAGACGCCGAATTCGACAGCATCGCCGGCCTGATCGTCGACCGTCTCGGCCGCATTCCCCGTGTCGGCGAGACCGTCACCTACGACGATCTCATCATCACCGTTTTAGAAGCCACCCGTCGCCGCGTCGAACGTGTAAGAATCGAGCATCAGCCGCACGCCCAGCGCGATTCGGCGTAGCTGCGCCGTGAATCGTCCGCGACTTCTTGCTCTGTAAACAACCAAGAATTGTGGGTATCATGCCTACGTCGACGCATGACGCGGTAGATCGGCACGGGCAGGCAAGTGAGCGCATGGCACCCTCGTTTCCTGGTGGCGCGGCATGTCGAAAAACCAACGCACGTTCTGGCGAGTCGCGCAGGTGATCGCCTGGGCGGCGGGGATGTTCACCTGGGGTGCGCTGATCGTCAAACCGGCCCTCGGGCTGCATTTGCTCTGGAACGTGTTGATCCCGGTGGCGCCGGCGCTGTTTGTCGTCGCGCCGGGTATTTGGCGAAACGTCTGTCCGCTGGGCAGCATGTCGCTGGCGCCGCACCATTTTGGCCTGTCGCGGCGAAAGAGGATCTCGCCGCTGTGGCGCGGCCGGCTGTATCTGGGCGCCTTCGTGCTGCTGATGCTGGTCGTGCCGGCGCGCAAGGTGGTGCTCGACACCAACGGCCCGCTGCTGGCCGCCGTGTTAGGTGTCGTCGGAGGGCTGGCGATCACCATGGGGGTCCTGTTCAACCAAAAGAGCGGCTGGTGCTCGAGCCTTTGTCCGGTCTATCCGGTGGAATTGCTCTACGGATCGCGCCCGCTGCTGAGCGTACCCAACGCCCATTGCCCGAGTTGCTCGAACTGTGTCGAACCGTGCTCGGAAGCCACCGCGGGCCTAACGCCGAAGACAGCCGTCAACACGCATCTCGGCCGCCGCGTGGGAGCCGTGCTGATCGGCGTCTTCCCGGGCTTCGTCTGGGGCTGGTACAACGTGCCGACTTACAGCGGCTGGCAGGGCGCGGGCGAGTTGCACGTCGCTTACGGTGTTCCCTACGCCGCCGGGGCATTGACGCTGGCCGTTTATCTGGCCGCAGGCAAGGCCTGGCCGAATCGGGAAGTTACACTCACCCGCCTCTTCGCCGCGATGGCCATTATCACTTATTACTGGTTTCGCCTGCCGCCGATCTTCGGCATCGGCGCGCCCGAGGTCGCCATGATCGTCGACATTTCTGCCCGGCTGCCCGAGTGGTCGGCCGCGGCACTGCGCGGCTTTACGATCGCCGCCTTCGGCTGGCTGATGGTCCTGCGCCCCGGCCAGCCGCACGCCTGGGAAGTGCGGCCCCCCGTTGCAGCAAATTAAACACGACGGGCCTTGTATACCGCGGCGCGCCGAAGCCTGGGAAGAAATGTCGACCATTTTTCCCTAGAATGACATTTTTTCCGGCACCAACCGCTACCGTTTCGGACCCTTATAGGGTAGATGGCATTCAACATGACCGACATCTCCAGCGAAAACCCCGCCCAATTGCTTAGCCAGGCCCGCGGGGGCGATGCCGGAGCGGTGACTCGGCTGCTGGAGCAGTATCGCAATTACTTGTCGCTGTTGGCTCGCATTCACATCGACCAACACTTACAGTCGAAGGTCGATCCGTCGGATTTGGTACAGGAGACTTTCATGCACGCGGTGCGCGACTTTCCGAAATTCCGCGGCACGACCGAGGCGGAGTTCCTCGGCTGGCTGCGGAAAATCGTGGCCAACAACGGCGCCAAGCTGGTGCGGCATTATCGCGGCACTCAGCGGCGCGACGTCACGCTCGAACGCCGCCTGCAAGACGACCTCGATCAAACCTCGCTGGGTCTGGCCCAGGGTCTGGTGGCCGCCGACAGCTCGCCCAGCCAACAGGCCGCCCGGCGCGAGGCCGCCGTGGTGTTGGCCGACGCCCTGGCAAAACTACCGGCCGACTATCGCGAGGTGATGATCCTGCACCACCTCGAAGGCCGCACCATCGCCGAAACCGCTCAGCAGATGGGCCGCACGCTCGACAGCGTCAAGAAACTGCTGGCTCGGGCGCTGATCCGCCTGCGCGGGCTGATGAAGGGAACCGTATGACTGTCTCGCAACAACATCGCGTGCCAACCGCCGGCGAGTCGGAATCGCGACTGAGCGCCGCCTTGGAAGAATACTACGCCGCGCTCGATGCGGGCCACCCGCCAGATCGAGCGGCGTTCCTGGCCGAGCACGCCGAAGTGGCGGATCAATTGGCCGGCTGTCTCGATAGCCTGGAGTTCGTCCGCGCGGTCGCGCCGCAACTTGGCGAGGACGCCGGCGCCGCCGCCCTCGACCACCCCCACATCGTCCATGTCTACGGCGTCGGCAGCGACCGCGGCGTCCATTTTTACGCGATGCAGTTGATCGAGGGCATGAGTCTGGCCGAAGTTATCGCCGAAATGCAGGCGGAGAAAAGCGGAAAGCGGAAAGCGGAAAGCGGAAAGCGGAAAGCGGAGAGCTTCTAGCCGCAAGCGCGTCCCAGTCCCCAGCCCCCAGTCCCCAGTCCCCCTCCTCTAAATCCCAAATCCCAAATCCCAAATCCCAAATCGACACCCTCGTCGCCCTCACCACCCAACGCGACACCGACGCCCCCGCCTATTTTCGCACCGTCGCCCGCCTGGGCATTCAGGCCGCCGAAGCCCTCGACTACGCGCACACGCGCGGCGTGGTGCATCGCGACATCAAACCGGCCAACTTGCTGCTCGACGGCGAGGGAAAGCTCTGGATCACCGACTTTGGGCTGGCCCGCATCGAAGCCGACGCGGGGATGACGATGACGGGCGACGTGCTCGGCACGCTACGTTACATGTCGCCGGAACAAGCCCTCGGCCGTCGGGCTGTGGTCGATCATCGCTCCGACGTTTATTCGCTCGGCGCGACGCTGTACGAACTGCTCACGCTGCGGCCGGCCCTCGAAGGCGACGACCGACAAGAAATGCTTCGCAACATCGCCACCGAACCGCTCGCGCCGCGCCGCCTCAACCCGGCGATTCCCCACGACCTCGATACGATCGTGCTCAAGTCGATGTCGCAAGAACCGGCCGAGCGTTACGCCGACGCTGAACAATTGGCCGCCGACCTGCGACGATTTTTGGAAGATCGCCCGATCCACGCCCGGCGGCCCACGTTGGCTCAGCGCACGAAAAAGTGGGCCCTTCGCCACCGGCCGCTGATGTGGTCGCTGGCCGGCGGCCTGGCTTTAGCCGTGGTGGCCTTGGCCGTCAGCACGGTGTTGGTGATGCGCGCCCATCGAGACGTCGAAGCCGCCTATGACCGCGAGAAAGTCGAACGCCAAAAGGCCGAGGACCGCCTGCGGCTGGCGATCGAGGCCACCAATCAGATTTACCTCAAGTTCACCGTCGATCACCACAGCTTCTTCGGGTCGAGGAACGGGCCCGCCGAGCCGCTGTCCGCGGAAGACCGGCAACTGCTGCAAAAGATCGTGCGATTCTACGAACAGCTCGCCGTCGCGGAAAGCGGCGAGCCGTCGCACCGCCGCGAAGTGGTCGAGGCCTGGCTGCGAATCGCCAATCTTCGCAACACCCTCAAGATGCATCAGCAAGCGATGGCGGCTTGCACTCAGGCCGTGGAAATTGCACAACGCTTGGTTTCCGAATTCCCGCACGTGCCCGACTATAAAAAAGCGCTCGCCGAGGCCCACGAGGGTCGCGCCTACAGCTATTTCGCCATGGGCGATTGGGACCGCGCCATGGCCGACGTCGATGAGGCGATTCGGCTGGTTCCCGATGATGCCGAGATGGTCGCCAACCGGGGTTCTCTGCATTCCAAACAGGGCAACCTGCCCGGATGCCCGGCTGCGCGATGCCGACCGGGCCGTCGAACTGGCCGCCCAGGCCGTCAAGCTGTCCCTCTTCGATGAGACGTTCATACGCGGCGTGGCCCGCTACCGCGCCGGCGACTGGCAGGGCAGCATCGACGACCTGGAGCAAGCGGCCAACGACGCTTGCGGCTGGTCCTTCCTCGCCATGGCCCACTGGCAGCTCGACAACAAGCAACAAGCCCGCCAGTGGCACGAGCGGGCCGTCGCCTGGCTCCAGCAGAACCAGCCCAAACAGCCGGCCTTCCGCCGCTTCTGCGTCGAATCCGCCGAGTTGCTTGGCGTCGATCCACCCCCGGGCAGAACCCAACAGAAACCCAAAGTGTTTACCGATCCCATGATCTTCGCCTGGAGCGCCTGGGAGGATCCGAGGTAGGCCGCCGGCTTGCCGCGGCGCTTGTCTCGGGCTCCATTCGTTATTTGTCATTCGTCATTTGTCATTCGTCATTTACAACGAAGCTCACGCCCAAAGTGGCGCTGTCCAACCACAACGATTCTCGAAGGGAGCCCGACGCCATGAACACCCGAGCTTATCGAACCACCCTGCTCCTGCCGGCTTCAGCCGGCTCCCCGTCAGCCACCAGCTTTAGCTGGTGGATTGGAGGGCCAACGACTCGAACTACGTCCAGCCGGCTTTAGCCGGCTTCCTTACATCCCAATCCCAATTCCCCGGCGCGACCAGCGGTCGCGGCTTTACATTTCCCTAGATCCCAGCCCCTAACTCCTGACCCCTGATTGAACCATGCTCCTACGACGAACCCGACGGCTGCGAAAATCGACACCAACTTCACCTCGCCGACTTCCGCTGGAACGACTGGAGGAGCGCTGCATGTTGGCCGTTGGGGTTTTGGACACTCCGGCCCAGACGGTCGAATTGTTCGACATCTCGCCGGCGGTGTTTATTGAGAACCGGGGGCAGTGGGCCGACGATTCGATTCGCTATGCGCTGCTCGGCAACGGCGCGAACGTGTTGCACACCGACACCGGCCCCGTGTTCCAACTCGTAGGAGGCGTCTCCGACGGCGATTATGTAGGAGGCGTCTCCGAACGGCGATTTTCTGGGCGGGTTGTCCACGGGTGCCATGGGCAGCTTGCCTGCCCTTGCTGGATCACGTGCCGCATTGGGCAAGGGCGGGCAAGCCGCCCATGGCACCCCGTATCAATCGTCGATCGCATCGTCGTCGGAGACGCTGCTGTCGTCTTCACAGACGCAATCGCCGTCGGAGACGCCTCCTACAAACATCACGTTCTCGATGCGATTCGAGGGGGCGGAGACGATTACGCCGGTCGGTTTTGAGCGGGCGGAGACTTATTTCAATTTCTACGTCGGCGAACAGGACGCCTGGCGGAGCGACGTGCCGGCGTTCGAGACGGTGGCCTATCCGGGCCTGTACAACGGCATCGACCTGCTGACCTGGGCTCGGCCGAGCAGTCTCAAGTACGAATTCCACGTCGCCCCCGGCTCCGATTACGATCAGATTCGCGTTCAATACGAAGGGATCGAAGGTTTAAGCCTCGACCAGGACGGCGCGCTGCTCGTCGAGACGGCCGTCGGCACACTGATCGACGCGGCGCCGTATGTCTACCAGATCAT
>JADFKK010000028.1 GCA_022564995.1 Planctomycetota bacterium
TTTCTAACGGAAGGATCGGCCGGATCATCGGTCGCGACAAGTACCTTCGCCAAATTCCCATTCCATAGGAGAGTTGAGATGATCATGAAGGGAACAACCCACAAACGCATGCCTTGGTCGATGGGGCTCTTCGTTTTGCTCTTGGCATGTGCGATCTTGCCGGTCGCCGCTATTGAAGTCGAGCCGGAAAAGATCGCCGACAAGAACGGTATTTCCGCAACCGCGGTAGTCAATCCGCCGGCGGATTCGCCATCGGCGGCGGAAGAGGCAACGACAAGGAAGCGACAGCCGCTTCCATCGATCGACGATGAACCGGCGAAAGCGCCGGCCGCCCCAAATACGCCTGTCCGCACGGAAAAGATCGTGCGCACTCAAGACGGAGGAGTGGTGAAAAAGGGACACGTATCTACTGAACCTAACGGTGACTCGCGGGACAGTCAACTTCGTCGTGCGGAGGTTCGATTGCATGTCGCATCGGCCGAGATCGCGATTATCGACGCGGAGGTTCGGGTCTTGAAACGCATCGCCGAAGTATTCAAGGCCAAATACGAGAAAGCCAAACAGGCCAACAAACGCGTGCCTGGGTCGGTGTCCGAAAACGAAATCAGACATTTTCTTCACACCTACGAAGGAAAAGTGGCCGAGGTCGAAAGGTTGGTGATCAAACGCAAAGCGCGAACCGAATTAGCAGTTCTCTTCGCCAAGAAATCGGCCGAAGTTGACAAGCTCGAATACGAGAAAGCCAAACAGGCCAACAAGCGCAAGCCGGGGTCGGTGCCCGAAAGCGAACTCCTTCGTTTTCAACGAGCAACGGAGGCAGCGCGAACCGAAATAGAAGTTCGATTCGCCGAGAAATCGGCGGATGTTGCCAAGGCCGAATACGAGAAAGCCAAACAGGCTAACAAGCGCAAGCCGGGGTCGGTGTCCGAAATCGATCTCCTTCGTCTTCGCCTGCGCTACGAACGAGCAACGGCAGAGTACGATGCGGTAAACAAACTCATGGTCAACGAGGACGCTACACTTCCCAAGGAGTGTGATGCGGTTTGCGTCGGATGGGATGAATCCTGGCGCGTCTACGGCTACTCGGCCCAACGTGGAAAATGGCACACCTGGTCAAGCCCGCCGACGGGTCCGATCCGCTCGCGGGCTGTATTCGCCTATACGAGAACGAGAGTCGCCGTCATGGATGGAAATAGGTCCGCTGGGTGGGACAACGACGGTGAACCCAGCGGTTGGCTCCTCGACCTGGCCAGCGACACTTGGAGCCGAATCCCGCCTATCCCGTTGCAAAAACCAAAGTCCGTCAGAGCATGGCTAAGTTCTCTCGAATTTGTCGGCGGCGAATTGGTTGCCATTGGCTCCGTCAAAGATCAAGGCTTTGCAGCCGTTTTTGATATTCGTGACCGGAGATGGTCGCGAGTTAACCGAGAAATGCCCATCCCGCCCAAAATACGAACGCTACACTCGGCCATCAATTGGAAAGTTGTCTTTTGGGGCGGATATCCGTATCCGGAGCACTTGGGCGCGGTTTATGATGTTGCAGAAAATCGGTGGTCGAAGATCCCAAGCGCGCCCCTTGAATTCTCCTACATGATGGCCGGCACGAAGTGGAACGGAAACCTTTTCGTCTGCGGCGGTCGACAGAAAGAGGTCTACCAAGCACTAGGCGCGCGTTTCGATCCTACTAGCAATAAGTGGTCACGCATCACGGATCCTCCGCCCTACGTGGGAGAAGCCGCGGCTACAACTACTATTGGAGATCAGTGGTTTATCTTTACGTGGCATAACGAAAGAAGCGCACCAGATAAATTCTCTTCTATCTACAATTTCAAAACCCAAAAGTGGCGCAAAATACCAAGATCCCCCCTGGGACGTCACGACGTAGCGTACGCCGCGGCATTGAACGATAACAAGGTTCTGGTGTATGGAGGATGGGAAGGACGCACGGAAAAGTTTGTCCGTGACGCCGCGATCTTCGACATTTCGACGAATTCGTGGAAACAAATCGACCCGGTTCCGGGCGACGTTCCGTTCGCACTTCACCCAGGTTGGTAGGGGTGAGGTAGTGTCGTAATAGCGCACCCCGACGTTCGTCGGCAACAGGAAGGGATTGGTGATACTCTGCCGCAGCGTGCCGCCGCCAAATCGCGTACCCAGATTAACGCCGTTGTCACCGATGACCGACATTCGCTTACCATCGATGGTTCTGATGCCCTCGTGATTCACCAAACGATTGATCTTGGCATTGAAAATGAATTCACTGATCAACCAGCGGCGGTCACGAGTAAACCCTTTTAGATCTTTGTATTCGCCCGAGAACAGCTTGTCGTGATCGACGTAGTTGCCGTAGGCGGGCAACCGCAGCTTGTCCTCCAGCTTCGAGGCGTTGTGCTTGCCCAGTTCCGTCGACACCCAATCCGCCAGCCGCCCGCGCTCCGCCGCCGTCGGTTGCTCCTCGTCTTTGGGCGGCATCAACCCAAAAAAGAGTTGTTCCTGGGCTTTGTTCAACAATGCCAGTCGAGCGTCGAGCTCGAGCGCCCCGAGACGGTCCAACCGCACATCGCCTTCGCTCTCGTCGGCGCCATGGCATTCGACGCAGCGACTCTCGATGACCGACTGCACTTCCTTGGGAATCACAAGCGCCTCGGCCGCGCTTTGGGCGTGTGCAGCCGAGGTGAAGATTGCAAGAAGCAGCACGGGAAGGAAGGCGTTCTTCTTTCGCATCTCTATTTCTCACCTTTCAGCAACTCGGCCATGGCCCGGCCCATCGCTTCGCCGATGTTCATATACGTCTCGGCGTTGCCGCCGTAGTGACCGTTGGAGGCGCCGCCCATAGAAAGGGGATGGCTGTAAACCGTGGCGACGTTGCCCTTGAACTGTGGGTATTTGCCCGTCTTGCCGTCGACCGCGAACTGGGCGGCGAGGATTTTGCCTTCGTTGCCTTTGGCGCCCTTTTTGGTTTGACCGAGCGTGGCACAGACGAACTTTGCCTTGGGGGCGTCAAAGTCCTTACGCAGAGTCTCGATCAAATGAACAAGATTCTGCTCGTAACGGCCAGCGTGTCCGGCGTTGTAGCGGTCCTTGTCGCCCTGCCACCAGAAGAAGCCCGCGATCTCGTATCCCTTCGCACCGGGGTAGTACTTGTCGAGTTCGGTCAGCACCTTCTTCGCGTTGGCGACGTCGCCGTCGTACTGCATGCCGGCGTACCAGCCGATCTTCTTGGGTTCCGTGCCTTTTTCCCATTTGTCTGGCGAATCCTTGTAGCCGGCGTAGACAAAGGTCTTTGTTTTTCCAGTCTTCCTGTCCTTCACTTCGACCTCGTAACGCTCGCTGCCCGGCGGCAACAGGTCCCAGCCGAGGCTGCGGTTGCCGATACAGCTTTTGAGGATCAGCACCGGCGCGTCGGTGGCGTGTCCCACGTAATGGCCGATGCCGAACTCCGGACCGATTCTCCCGCCCGAGATGGTCATCCATTCGTTGTTGAACCGCCGCATCGCTCCTGTACCGCTTCCCATGACACGTCCGTATCGCACATCCTTGCGCACGGTCCAGTTGCCTTCGTCGTCGACCAAGTAAGGGTACTTGTTCTTCTTCTGCACCGCGTAGGTCAGGGAACCTTCCTTGTCCCCCTTGATCTTGCCGGCCCCGAGCATGTTGGACTGGCCCAACAGAATGTATACCTGCACGGGCTTGGTCATGTCGGCCGGCTTGCCGTCGGGATCGGGCAGTTGCTTGGGAATCTCCGCGGCGGCGGGCGATGCGAGCAGCGCCGTCATCAGTGCGGCGGCGGACAGAACGGCTGCGGTGAGGTTTCGTCTGATCATGTTTCGGCTCTCCGTTAGGGTGAATCTTGGTGTGTTCATTATGGCAGCTATCGAGGCCGGGTGGCAGCCTCAATCCGCGTTTTTAGGGCGGCGGCAGCCTGGCTTTTCATCAGTTTAATCGCTTCATAGTTCTTTTTCTGCCCGTCGGGATCGCTATGCTTGACCTCGGCGGCAAAGTCCACTTTGTCGGTACGAAAACTGTGCAGGGGTTGCCAGGGAATGCCGCCCACCTTGAGGTTGCCCATCGGCGAACGAGCCCAGGCGTAACGCACCGAGACCGGCTGTTTGACCAGCGGGCTGGAAACGAGGATCTGCTTGTTCTTATCGGCTCGGTCCTTAGTTGTTTTCGCCACCGCACTGGCCATGTAAAAGATGCCCGATTTATCCGCGATCGAAAAACCTTCCAACTCAGAACCAAAATCATCGGGCAACACGGGCGTATCAAAGGTCAACAATATCTTGCCGTCTTCCGGCACGGCCGATAGCAGTTTGGCCGACTCCCAGCGGATCTCGTCATTGCCGTAGACGGTTTTCAATGCCCAACGCGCGGTGCGCAGGCCCAGGGCCTTTTTCTTTTTGGTGTGCAGTTGGGGAATTTTCTGGTCGTACGACGGAATAAACGCGGTGTGCTCCGGATCGTTGAGGTCGGCCAAACCGAGGCGCTGCGCCTCGCGAATATAGGCCGCGGTCGAGAGCCCGTGCTGTTCAAAGTTAAGCCGCGTTTGCGCCTGACCGCCCGCACAAAACCCGATCACGGCAACCGGCAGCTTGGGGTCGTTGAAATCTTCACGCCAGCCCTCGACCATCAGCTTCATCAGGATGCGATAAAACTTCGGCTTGCAGCTTGTGTTCATCATCGCGTTGTTGAACCCCTGATGAAACGCCACGCCCTTGATGTTCAGACCCTTAAAGCAGCCGAACATGCCGTTGTAACAAGACGCCGCGTCGCTGGGGCTGCGGCCCGGAACCGACCAGGTGCGAATGCTGCCGTCGGGCTTTCTCGGCCGCCGGCGATTTTTCTTCACACCCTTAGCCTTATCCTCCGCGATTGCTTTCTGATATTTTTCCTCGGCCACTTTCCACTTGTCCATTTGCGCTTTGAGAAACGCCTCGATGCTGAACTTGGCGCGGCGCCCATCGACCCACTTCAGATACTCGGCCGCCATCGGGTGCTCCGCGAATTTGTGGCGAGGGACCAGGCTCTCCATTGCAGCGCCACCTCGTCCGTTGTCGATAATACCGATCGGAATCTGCAAACTGCGCTGCAGCCGCGAACCGAACACATAGCCAATCGCGCCCATGTCCAGAGCCACCTCGGGCGTGACAACCTTCCAGTTCTTGTCTTCATCCTTGTTATTGATGAATTTGTCCGCAATATCCGTTTCGATGTGTTCGGATTCGGCGCCGGAGTTAATGCGAATGTGACGCAGCAGCGGCAGGTGGGCCATCGACGCTTCAAAGTGATTCTGATAGACCGCTCTTAAACCAAACGCCATGTTGCTCTGGCCGTTCATCACCCAGATGTCGCCAATCAGGATGTTGTCCATCTTGATGACGGTATCGCCGGCTTGAACCACCAGCGGCTGACCTTTGGCGTTGGCGGCTTGTGGCTCAAACGTCACTTGCCAACGTCCCGCCTCGCCCGCCGCCTGGCCTTGTCCCGACTGCTTGCCGAGGGTCACCTTCACCGCCGTCCCCATGGGCGCCCAGCCCCAGACCACGATCGGTTTGTCGCGCTGCAGCACCATGTTGCTGCGAAAAATGCCATGGACCTTGAGCGCTTCCGCCGCGGACAGAGACTGCGAGCCGACTGCTACCAATAAACCAACCAGACAAATAATCGCGCGCATTCTATTCAGGCTCCTCGTTCGTTTGGGGTGTCATTCCTTACAGGAAATTTCTCGATCCAGAACATACCCGCGGCACAATGCCAGTCGCCCGGTGCGACGACGGTGGGGCAGTGACGACATCAGCCTCTATCGCGCGTGCGCCGCAGACCGTAACCGATCAGCCCCAGCAGGCCGAGGACGGCCAGCACCAAGGCCGACGGCTCCGGCACCGCCTCTGCACCCAACGCCGCTTCCGGCGAGCCAGCCGGTCCAGGTCCGGTCCAGTCGGCGAGCAGCACGGTCAAGTCGGCGAAATTGACGACCGTGGTCAACTGGGCAGTAGTTCGGTTTACTTGCGGCCCCGTCGGCCGAAACCTAGCAGGCCGAGCAGGCCAAGGGCGGCAAGGGCCAACGTGCTCGGCTCTGGGATGGCTTGCGTGATTTGGACCCCGCCGATACCTAGGCGTGAACTGTCCGACACCGTATTGCCCTGGGTGGCTACAAGTTCGATCGAGAAGCTGTCTCCCGTAACACCCGCGAAGCGCACGTAGTTGGCCACGTCGTTGTTGAAATCGCCGTCGTCGACCGTGTCGGCGGACACCACGAAGCCGGAATTGGCGAAGAAGATCTCGTCGTTATCGGGCGTCTGCAGGTAATACGTCGTGTCGCCGAGCGTCGCTTCGACACTCGTATTTTCTGCATTGGAGCGCTGGTCCGTGAGGTAGACGAGCACGTCGTAGATCGCGAAAGGAATCTCCGCTCCGTTGAGCGTCAGGGTAAATGAAGGCGCGGCCGGCCCGGCGTTTGTGCCGATTGCCTTAGGGCTGAGCAACATCCGATTGTCGTTCGATCGGACGCCGCTTACCCCTTGGCCAGGTCCGGCGGCACCGTTCGATGAGATCAAGGTGAGGTCGGCGGTCGTGCCAACCCCGTTGTTGTCCATCAAGTTGAACGCATCGAACGATGGTTGAAGGTTGCTGTGTTGTGCGTCGTTCCAATGATCGACGGCCACCACGCCGGCCACGTCGGTCGGGCTCAACACGTAATCGCCGGGATTTCCGTTCTGCGTATCGGTGGAGCGATAATTCAGGCTGATCGTCTCCGCGCCCACGCGCCCAGCGAAAACGGAAAGGCTGAGTACGACGACGGGCACGACAAAAAGAACACGCAGGCTAACGATAGCGGCACGGTCACGGTAAGTGTTCATTAGTTCGCCCCTTTGCTCAAAGCCAGATGCCAGATGCCAGATGCCAGATGCCAGATGATGGTGTCGAGCGTTACGCTCGCAAGCTCGAAATCTCTGGCCTCATTCTAGTCGCTAGATTCGCTGATGCAAGAACATTGCGAACTATTCGTCAGAAATCCTTGCGATGCATTGATTTCTCCGTATTTTCACGGTTAAAGCTAAATGGCGTCCCGGGACATCCAGTTGCGGGATCTACATAGAAAAAGCCGGCACCCGAAGGCACGGGCTTGATTCGGCGGATGTCAAATCCAGGGTGGATTGGTTACGTTTGTTTCCGTCGCCGGTAGAAGCGTCGACTTTTCGGCGGGGGTGGGGTTCGGTAAGCTAATGGCAGGAACGGAGTTGGCCACTTGAGGAAGGGCCACTTCAGTACATCGCTTCACAGAAAGGCGGCAGGGTCATGAACAAACAAGAACAACCGATCAAATCGACACGCATCGAATCCGCTGGTGAGCTCGCTACTACTGCTCTCAACGCAGTTCCGATGGTCGGCGGTGTGCTTTTAATTCCATCATTGCCAAGCGACAAAACCGGCGTCTGAATCAGTTCCTGATCGGGCTCGCAGAGCGATTTCAACAGTTGCAAGATCGTGTCGATGCCGAGTTCATCCAAACCGAAGAATTTGAAGACCTTACCGAGGATATTTTCTCGAAGGCGGCTGAATGCCGCCAACAAGAAAAACTGGATGCGTTTCGATCGATCTTCCTAAACACCATCCTCTCCGATCGTCCAAGCTATAATGTGGCCGCAGAAATCGCTGACTTGGTCAATCGCTGGCAGCCTCGCCACGTGATCATGCTCCACCTTCTCGCCGATGCTGTTGCTGTCGACCGAGAAATGGGCGGCGCCGTTGTTGGCGGCGGTCCCAGTACGTGCGATAGCGAAACGCTGGCTAGGCTACTTCCTGATTGGGACGAAGATCAGATCAATCGGACGTGGCGAGATTTGTATGATGGACGGATTCATGATCGGCCTGATTCGCCCAACAAATCGTCGGGCCATTCTTCCGAAATTGGCAGTCAGGTTCTTGAAAATTACGTGACTGGTTTTGGCCAAAAGGTGGCAAAATATGTTTCCGATCCGACTTAGTTCGAGTCGTAATCCAACGAGTTGCTAACTAGCTACGCTTGCCAGAGCGTGGAGGTCTGCGTCTGGCGACGGCAGCTACAAAGAAATTGGACACTTATTTCACAAACGATGCTAAAGGGAAAAAAGCCCGCTCCGCCTCCCCGCCCGGCGACAACGGCACTACGTTGGGGCGCGGCTTTAGCTGGAATCGAAGAACGCGGCAGATGGTGGGGTGGCGGTGGGCATGGCTGTTTTATCCTGCCCACGGGATCCGAAGGCAAGCACGAGCCAGACCGGCTGCTTAACGCGGGCAAAGTGGCGGTTTCCCCGATTTCGCCCAAAATGGGCGCTCCAGCTTCGCCCCTGTTGCACAACCCGACTCAGATCAGCGGGGCTTGCGTCGCCGGTAGAAGCTCAAGCCGAGCGTGGCAATCATTCCTAGTATCAACGTCGACGGCTCCGGCACCGCCTCAGCGCCCAATGCCGCTTCCGGCGCGCCGGCCGGTCCGGGTCCGGTCCAAGCGGCGAGCAGCACGGTCAGGTCGGCGAAGTTGACCACAGTAACCAGCGGCTCGACAAGATTACCATCGGCGGCCCCGACGTCTTTGTTCCAGTTGGCCAGCAAGATCGTCAAGTCCTCGAAGTCGACGAAGCCGTTGCTGTTGAGGTCGCTGGGCACGAGGGTTTCTTGCCCGACGATCTGAAACCCGGCCCAACGCATGCGCTGCCCGCCGTCCGTGGTGGCGTCGACGCTGAGGGTCAAGTCGCCGCTCAGGCCGGTGAAGTGGACGAAGGTCCCGTCCCACGGGGAGGTGACGCCGACGGTATTGCCGCCGCCCTGTAACTCGTAAACACCGTCGGTCGGCACTTCCACATATGTGCCGTCCGCCACGCTCAACATACTCAGCCCCTTGGGAACTCCATTGGCGTAAAAGGTTCCGCCTCGATCGCCAAACGGTTCGCCGGCCCCGCCGACGTAAGCGTAAACGTCATACGTGGCGTAGGGAATCCCAGTGACAACGACTTGCCCGTCGATTTGGAACGCGCCGTCGGGCAGCAGCGTGGGCGAGCCGTCGGTATCGCCGTTGCGTCCCCAGGTGTCCCAATCGGAGCTGAACATCCTGGCATCGTCCGTGCCGTTTCCGCGGCCGCCGATTCCACCTCGATCGTACCAGGAGATATGCACGCCCGCGACGTGACTGCCCGAATCATCCAGCGGGTCTCCGTAGGCGGTGGTCCAATCGCCGGCGTAGGGACCGGGCGTCTCGTTGTTCGACAGGCCGTCTGGCACGTTGTCCATTAAATTGTCGTTTCTCCAGTCAACGAAGATGTTGTTCCAATTGGCCACGTTGACGCCCGGCGCGCCGGCCAGTTCGGCAGGGTCCATGCCGTTTGACTGGGGGCTCACGGTGACGCCATTGATCGGATATTCCCAGCCTCGCGAAATGTTAAAGCTAAGGATGTCCGCTGCCTGGCTAACCGCCGGGCAACACACGATCGCCGCTGCGGCCAACACGACAGCGGAGAGCCGAGTGTGAAACAAGAACCATCGCATAGGTCTAGCCTCCAGAAAATTGCTGTTTTCGTCCGGCGGCACGCCACGTCCAGCGCGCAGGACACCACCAGCATCCTAGCCGCTGCGAAAAGCAGATGCAACAAGGTTCCAGGAAGTTGGTGTCGAAAGAGGCGGGGAGATCGGCGGGCAAGTGAGCCAGAACGTACCATGTATCAGCGGGGCTTGGAACGCCCGTCGTCTGCGTCGCCGGTAGAAGCTCAAGCCGAGCAGGCCCAAGAGGCCGAGGGAGGCTGGATCGCGCGGAGCCCGCCGTAGGCCGCGAGCCATGACGAGCGCCGGAGCGTTACTTCCGCCCACCGGTTAAGCGGCGCAGGCTGTTTTTCGCGTCGACGTGAAGTGGATTGATGGCGAGAGTCCGCCGGTAATACTCGATCGCCTGTTGCGGCTTCCCGATCCTTTCGTGCGAAACGCCTAAAAGAAACTGGGCCTGTTCAAAACGCGGATTGAGCTGCGTGGCCTGCTTGAGCGACGCGATCACGGATGGTATCGGTTGTTTGGCAACGAACAGGGCATTACCGTAGCTGAAGTGAAATCCGGCGTTTTGAGAGTCGAGGTCGACCGCCTTGCGATAAGACTGTAACGCCGCGGCGAAGCTGCCTTGGTGCAGCAACACGTTTCCCAGATTGTGATGGGCAAAGGCGAAGTCGGGCTTCAGTTTGAGAGCCAGCCGCAGATGCGACTCGGCGGCGGCGAACGCCCTGAGTCGGTCCAGCACATTGCCGAGGTTGTTGTGTGCTTCGGCGTAGGTGGGCGATAGCTCGACGACTCCCCGGTAATGAATGGCGGCCTCTGGGAACCGTCCCAACTGTTCCAGAACGCTCGCCAGGCGAAAGCGAATCAGCGTTTCGGTGCGCCGACGAGCCAGATCGATCTTGGGGTGGTCGATGGTTCGCCCGGGAAACGCAGCGCTGCGGACGAAGCGCTGTCGGCTGGTGCCTTCCAAGTTTTTCACGTCGGCCAGCAAGACGTCGACCGTCAGCGGCCCCTTGTAGATCACTGCGAGCTGACCGTTCGCATCGATCAGAAAACTGGTCGGCAAGGGCAGTTGCCGGCGCATAGGAATCTGCCGGTGGTGCATCTGTTCCAGGGCTCTGAGCAACTGCGGCGTCGCGCGGCCTACCTCGAAGGGAAGCCCAATTCGACGGGCGGTGCTCACAGCCGCTGCCTTCGATCCGTCGTCTTTCATTCCGTCGACCGAGAGCGCCAATACTTCGATCCCCGCGGCACGAAGCTCGTCGCTGCGATCGGTGAGCTCTTGCAGTTCAGCCAGACACGGCCGACACCAACTGGCCCACAAATTCAGCAGGACGGGCTTTCCCTTATTAAACCGTGCCCACTTCGTCGTGCCATCGAACTGTTCATATGGCACGCGTACCATCGGCAAGCGATACGCCAGCGGGATACGTGCGGCGTCGGCTGAGTTGGGAAGCTTGGGCGCTGCCGGCACGATCTTGAGCGTTCTGGCCGGCACGCTCCAAGGATCCGCGGCCCTTGAGCCCTGCACGAGTCGGTAACGCGAATCGACTTGCAGATCCGTAAATGTCTCGGCATCGCCGGCCGGCCATTTCACGATCAGCTTCTTGATTTTCTTGGCGTCTCCCAAGCCGAAATGGAGCCATTTGCTCGATTGGCCAAGAAAGCCTTCGCCCGCGTGGAGCGTCTTAATCATCGGTTTGTGATCTGGGTCGTCGAGATAAACTTCGACGCGCGCGCCGATCGCATCGCGGTTGGTTGTCTTGCCGTTTCCCACGAGCCGCACGGCGAGAAAATGATGGTCGGTCGGCGCATCGTTGCGAAGGAAACGGAGGCGGGGCGCGTTGCGATTGGAAATCCACATGTCCAGATCGCCGTCGAGATCCCAGTCCACCAGCACCACCGATCGGCCGTCGTCGGCCAAGTCAAGCCCCGAAACAGCCGACACGCGGGCGAACTGCGGCCCGTCGCCCGCGGTGGCTGCGACGTTGAGAAACGCACAGTGAGACTCGCGGCCGCTGAACGAACGGCCGGTGAAGATCATGTCGCTCAACTGCCGATTCGCGCGGGCCAGCGCGTCGCTGCTTTGACGCGTATTATCGAGCGAGTGCGACGCCACGCGCCGCCAATAGAAACTTCACAAGTCGCCGGTGTCGTCGGCCGTGATGTATCCGTTGGCGACGATCAAATCCTCCCAGCCGTCGTTGTTCAGATCGACGAACAGCGAAGCCCAGGCCCAACGACCCATTTCCACGCCGGCGCGGGCGCTGATGTCGCGAAAGGTTCCATTGCCTGTGTTCTTGAGTAGCGTATTGCCGCGCGCCAAGCGTTGCATGCGCTGCTTGACGCCGTCGGCCGCATTCGGCTTGAATTTATCTTGAAAGGTGATCCGGTTGCCGGCGGCCGAGAACATGTTACTGACGTAGGCGTCCATCCAGCCGTCGCGGTCGAAGTCGCCCCAGGTGATGCCCATGCCGGTGCCGGCGTTTTCGATGTGGGCCTGGTCCGAAACGTCAACGAACTTCCCATGGTCGTTGCGATAAAGATTGTCGCGGCCAAAATCGTTGGCCACGTAGAGATCCTGATCGCCGTCATTGTCGTAATCTTCCCAGGCGGCTGAAAAGCTGTAGCGGCGATTGTTCACGTCCAGTCCGACCTGTTTTGTGACGTCCGTAAACCGCCAGTGTTGCGGCGAGGAGCGAATGTCGTTGCGCAGCAGGTGGCTTGGCCCACCCGTATTCGCATCGTGCATCACGAACCCCGCATCGCCGGTCGGCAGCGCCGAGCCGCCGGCATCTCCGGCCAAGTCGAGAGGCTTGTCGGCATAGTAGCCGCAGACGTAAAGGTCCAGATCGCCGTCGCCATCGAAGTCGACGGCCGCCAACGACATCACGTCTTCGGTCGTTGGAAGCAGCGTGCGATATTGAAATCGCCGGCCCCCTTCGTTGCTCGCCAGCACGACGCCCCCCATCACGCTCACCGCCAGATCCTGATCCCCGTCGTTGTCCAGGTCCAGCAGCAGCGCCGCTCGCGACGACTCGAGCCAGTCGACTTCCCAGGCCGCGGAGACCTCCCGGGTCGTGCCGTCGGGCTGTTGCAAGAACAGGCGGTTCGGCAAGCCGCGTTCCTGACAAAGATAGAGGTCATCGAGCCCGTCGCCGTTCACGTCGCCAACGGCCATCCCGGGCGATCCGAACGACTCGAGATAGATGCCGTGGGGAATTCGTCCCAGCCAGTGTCCATAGCCTTGCAGCAGTTGCGGCTTGTAACAGGCGTTGCCGCTGAGCACGGAGTCGGTACAGTCGACAAACCAACGCTTGGTGGATCGCGTGACCTGTTCAAACGCGGTGACGGCGATGCTTTGAATTCGTGGTGCCGATGACGAATCGGTCGACCAACGAATTACCCAGGTGGCATGTTGCTCGATCATTCCCGTCGCGGTATGGCCCGAAAGGCTGAAATACTGCCGCGTCGTGAGCCCCCCGTCGGTCTTTGCGATGCGGAACAACTTAAACTTGACGTGCGTCTCGGTCGCGCCTTCTAGCGGCTGGGCGAGAGCGCGTAGCGCCGCGGTCAATCCGGCCGCGCCGCGAAAGCGATCGGCCGTGGGGCTGTTTTTCGCCCGCTCTACCCGTAGATGTTTAGTGCGATAGACCGTCTGCAACGCGGCTGGAAAGAGAGGCCCGCTGGAAAACCTCTCGTCGACCAGCGGCGCGATCGCGTCAGAACGGATCTCGTTGGGATGGGCGAGCAAGTTCCCGAGCTTCTTGAGCTGAGCGCCGGCTCGATTGTTGAAATCCTCGGTGTCCCAGCCGTCCTTGCGCGGATCATCCAGATCCTGCCAAGAGGTCCGGCCGATGGGCAGAGTGCCGCTGGAGCGCAGGCCGACGATCCGATTCGGCGAGGTCTTTGTTTCCGGTGTTTCGTCATCCGCATCGCCCCGCAGCGCAACCGCCGCTTGTGCTTCATCATCGAGCGCCGTCGTCGCAACGTCTCGGCCCTTGAAGTGTTCCGACAGCACAAGGCCAACCACGACGACCAGCAACAAGACGACAAGCAGCAGCACGGCGCCCGTCAACCAGCGGCGTTTTGGTTGTTTTCCGGCGGTATTCATCTCGAAAGGGACCATACGCTCAATCCGCATCGATTTATCCCGATCGGCCCGAATCGCATCGTCACCGCTGTCGATGCTTGGGAAGATGTAATCCTTAGTGGGCCAGCGCTACGCCCGTCCCGCCGCTCGTCGTCGCCGATAGAAGCTCAAGCCGAGCGCGGCAATCACACCGAGCAGCAACGACGACGGCTCCGGCACTGCCTCGGTGCCCAACGCAGCTTCCGGCGAGCCGGCCGGTCCGGGTCCGGTCCAGTCGGCGAGCAGCACGGTCAGGTCGGCGAAATTGACCACGCTGACCAGCGGTTCCACGAGATTACCGTCCTCGACCCCGACGTCCTTGTTCCAGTTGGCTAGCAAGATCGTCAAGTCCTCGAAGTCGACGAAGCCGTTGTTGTTAAGGTCGCTCAGTGGGCCTTGGTTTTCGGTTGGCGTGACGTCTTCCCAAGTGGTCCCGAAGCGAATTTCGTCAAACGACCAAAGTCTGGTTCCGCGCATTACGATTCTGTCGAATCCCTCATCGCCGCCCTCATTGAGAGTCACATCACTGCTGATGTCCACGGACTGCTCCGTCTCCGCCAATTCCAGATCCGGGTCGATCCAGATCGTTGCTTCGCTCGCAACGAATTCATCGTAGTCGATTCTGACCACAAATAAATGTGTCTCGGTGTCAAACGGAGTCCCGATACCAATAGGGTCGTTGGAGCCGCCTTGAAACCATGTGTAATTCAGTGGATCACCGACTTCACCCGGACCGAAACCTTCGACGGTGCCGGGGCCGTTGACGGGGCCGTTGAAGGTTTGAAATCCGGCGAATGAAGCCTCTTGGGCATCATCTCTGCGGGCCAGTACGCTGTAGTAAATCGTGCTGGTGACTCCGGTGCCGCCGATTTTTCCATTGGTGCCGATCAAGTCCGCAGCACCGAACGGCCCGCCAACCGTAAGGTCAAGCACTCCCTCCATTTCGCCTGCATCGCGCGATACGTGGACGCCGTCGGTTGTCAGAAGAGTTGAGTAGGTCAAACCATCCGCGAAAAAGTCGCTGTCGCTACTCCACGTCGCGCCGTCTGTATATCCTGTTCCCGTGATAGGCTGGCCGAGTACGGGGCCCTCAATGTAATCACCGTCGGCGAAGCCTTCGTAGGACAGCAAGTCGGCAACGACGGGCCGCGTGACGAGCACGGTCGTTAGGCAGGTCACGATGACCAACAACAATCTTTGCGTGCGCATTTTGGATCTCCTTCCGATCAAGTCAGTAGACCGAGATTATTGGAAACTACACCGGGTATACAAGAAAAAAGGAAACGGCTCTGGCGGCCATGCGTGCCGGGCAAACTTGCCGAGCACAGGCCGCGAGAACGATTTCCTTGTTTACGTCAGTGAGTTCAGTAGCGAGCTTTACTCGTAGTCGTCTCTTAAGTGGTGAGGAGGAGGAGACCACACCGAGCCAATCGGCTTAAGTGGCGGAACCCTGAGCCTAAAACAAATCGCGACGATTGCAAGCACCATTTTAAGAAAAACCTGAAAATTAGTCGGAAATAACGGTAATCATGCAGAGCGTATCCCGTTAGTGCGAGATTCCAGCGGAATCCGCCCCGCCTGGAATCTCGCCGGCGACAGCCATTTGGCAGTCCACCTCGCCCCGAAACCAACGCCCCAGCTTCGCCCCAATTGCACGAACGGCAGGCAACAACGTGACTCAGAACCCATTGGGAATTAGCGGAGCTTAGAACGCCCGCCGTCTTCGTCGCCGGAAGAGGCTTAAGCCGAGCGTGGCAATCACACCGAGCAGCAACGTCGACGGCTCCGGCACCACCGCTTCGCCCAATGCCGCTTCCGGCGCGCCGGCCGGCCCGGGGCCGGTCCAATCGGCGAGCAGCACGGTCAGGTCGGCGAAGTTGACCACGCTGACCAGCGGCTCGACAAGATTACCGTCGGCGGCAGTCACGTCTTTGTTCCAGTTGGCCAATAGGATCGTCAAGTCCTCGAAGTCGACGAAGCCGTTGCTGTTCAGGTCGCTCAACGTGGAAGCGACGATGTTAATGTCACCCGTTTCCGCGTCAACATGTGCTTGTAATTCAATATTACCAGCGAAGAGAGTTTCAGTAGCGCCGATACCCTGCACCCATCGATCCTCGCGCCAGCCTATTCCCAAAACAAAATCTTGACCCTTGTGCTGGTCGTCCTTTCGCTCTGTATCAATGTTGTCTTGACCAGGAAGAAAATCAAGCCTATCACCGGATTTGCGTCTCGTGCTGTCCAGCCTTCTCCCGAAACCGTCAGCATGATCGTAATCAATCTCACCTACAAAGAGCGCGATTCGTGAATTCGAACCTCTTTCATTATCATCTATATAGTCAGTGTTCACGACATCTTCACCCGCTCCGTCAAAGTTGTCCCACAGACTTACCGCCATTTTAACTTCCTTATCAGGGGCAAAGCCTTCGACAGCGACTACCCATTCATAATCCACGTCTTCGTAAGCAGCAGTCAAGGTAATCGTACTACCCGTAGTGTAAGCACCTGAGCCACCGTCATTACCTGACCAGTCAAAAATCATGGCACCTTGAGCATCGTTGTTTAAGATCGCCTCACGAATCCACCATCCAGCGACGAAGTCACCCGAAGGTACATTAGCATCCGCCAGCATGGTATCATCAACGGCAATGTCCCCGCTCAAATTGTGAAACTCAGGTTTTGCCACGTTCGCAAAGAAGGATACAACATTGCCACTGACATCGCCGGCGAGGCCGGGCAATAAGGTGACGGGAACCTCGTTAGCTTGCCAGTAGCCCCAGGCTTCATCGATAGAACCGTTTTGTGATTTCGCATTCGTTCCAGCGCCTGCATAATACGGGGAGGACGCATTAGCACTATCCCAATGTTTGATATCGTTATCGGTACCAATAAAATATCTCATTTGGATATCGTAAGGGGCCGCTGATGCAACACCTATCGTTGCGACAAATGCAACGAGCACTAAACACAACTTCATGAACGCTACGAACACTGGCCCTGGGGCGATGGTTTTTCGTTGCTGGGTTGACACGGAACGCCGTCGGCATTTCGATCTGGTTTTCATCTGTTGCTCCTTAAGGCAGATGGAAACTGATAGGAATTTCAATACGCCACGAGAACCTTAAGCGGCCCGCGGTAGCGCGATTATGGGCTAAATGGCGATGCCTGTCAATTATTTGTCGCCCCAGCTTCGCCCCCGTTGCACGAACGGCAGGCAACGTGACTCAGAACGCGACGGGAATCAGCGGGGCTTAGAACGCCCGGCGTCTCCGTCGCCGGTAAAAGCTCAAGCCGAGCGTGGCAATCACACCGAGCAGCAACGTCGACGGCTCCGGCACCGCCTCGCTGCCTAACGCCGCTTCCGGCGAGCCGGCCGGTCCGGGCCCAGTCCAATCGGCCAGCAGCACGGTTAGGTCGGCGAAATTGACCACGCTGACCAGCGGTTCGACAAGATTACCGTCGGCGGCGCCGACGTCTTTGTTCCAGTTGGCCAGCAGGATCGTCAGATCCTCGAAGTCGACGAAGCCGTTGTTGTTGAGGTCGGAGGGCAACGGGTCGACTCCGACGATATCCGAGAACGTCGTGCCGAGGCGAATCTCGTCGACAAAGAACTTGAGGCTTGAGAAACTAAGGCTGTCGAACTGACTTTGGTCCAGGTCCGGCTTGTTAGATTCCCAATTGGCGCTGGAGAGAGCGGGTAGACTGTCAATCAGGGCGTCGAATGCTGCCTCGTCCAGCGTCTCGTCTTGCAGGAAACGGACGACCGAGATGATATCTTCCCCTCCGGTGTCGGCGTCCCACTGGATCTTGCCGACCACAATATTCGGCGGGCCAAAATTTCCATCGGGATCGAATTCCTCCCACAACATCGTCTGTGTCCGCGGCTGCCCGTTTTCATTTAATTGGCCGCTCGCAGTGTTGTCGTTCCCAGAGCCAAAGGCGAGCTGCTGGCCGTCGTGAAGACCAAAGGTGCCCGCGCCATTCGTCCCGGTGTCGTTCTGATATCCGCCGGGGGTGTGGTTGTCGACTCCGTCTCTGAAGAACTGAGGGTAAATATCAAACAAGTTCCCCCGCGACGGGCCACCTCCACCGCCGATCCCGTTGCCCGAGTTGGCCATCGTTAAGCCGCGGCCACTCGTCGGATCGGTACCGATCATAAACTGAGGCGAGCCCTCGTTTCGATCCCAGCCCCGCACCGACACGAAGCTGAACCAGGTTGTGGTGTCGGACGTGAACGTCGCAGTCACGCTCGGATCGAGCGCAATGGAAGCATTCAACTGCCCGGTCCCTTGATCGGTTCCCGCAGGCAACCCGCGATCCTCTGGGCCGGGCATCCCAACAAAGCCACCCGAGGTCGGCAGGTTGGCCACCGTGCCGTCGAAAACATTGGGAGTGCCTGCGTCGTCGATGACGATCCCGGTCAGCTCGCCTTCCGGGTGAACAAGCCAACCGTCTGGCCAACCAGTATCCTCGGTCGCCCAGACACCTGTCGTGCCCAATGCGCCCCCCTGCCCGTTGAGGTTCCCGTCCGGGTAGGCAAACGGTTCGTAGACGAGCAGATCGGCGTTGGCCGAGGTGGCGGTAAGGGCGATGCTGACCATCGCCACGACGGCGAGGGTCAAAAGTGTCTTGGTGTGATGTTGCATGGTCGTGTGTCTCTCGTGAAAAGAGAAGTAGGGACATTATCAGCGGGGCTTAGACCGTCCGTCGTCTCCGTCGCCGGTAAAGACTCAAGCCGAGCGTGGCAATCATTCCGAGCATCAGCGTCGACGGCTCCGGCACCGCCTCACCCAACGCCGCTTCCGGCGCGCCGGCCGGTCCGGGCCCGGTCCAATCGGCCAGCAGCACGGTCAGGTCGGCGAAATTGACCACGCTGACCAGCGGCTCGACAAGATTACCGTCGGCGGCGCCGACGTCTTTGTTCCAGTTGGCCAGCAGGATCGTCAGATCCTCGAAGTCGACGAAGCCGTTGTTGTTGAGGTCGGAGGGCAGCGGGTCGACTCCGACGATATCAGAGAACGTGGTGCCCAGGCGAATCTCGTCGACGAAGAACTTGAGGCCCATGAAGGTGATGGTGTCAAGATCGTCTTGAGCCAGGTCCGGCTTATTCGCGTCATCCCAGTTGGCGCTGGAGAGATTGGGTTGGGCGGCAATCAGTGCGTCGAATGCCGCCTCGTCAATCGTCTCATCTTCCAGAAAACGGGCGACCGAGATGATGTCTTTTCCGCCGTCGGCGTCCCACTGGAGCTTCATGACCACGATATTCGGCGCGCCGAATTCTCCGTTGGTATCAAATTCCTGCCAAACCATTCCGTCCTCTGGAAGCACTTCAAAATCACCTTGGTTATACGCGTTGCCAGGAACCGCGCCGTTCACATTGGAGTACTGGCCCGTATCGTAAAACATCGGGTAGATGTCGGTCCGATTGTTTCGCGTCGGGCCGCCCCCGGTACCGAATCCGCTAAAGCCCGTACCAATGCCACCGAAATTATCGCCGCGAGATCCAGCCGGCGCCGGGTCCGTTCCGAGTACCAAATTCGGTTGCTCCTCGTTCCTGTCCCAGGCCCGAACCGACACGTAGCTGATCCAGGTGGTGGTGTTGGATTGGAACGATGCGGTCACACTGGGAGCCAGCGCGATGCTCGCATCCATGTTGCGACCGATCTCAAAATCTCTGTCCAAATCCAGCTCGCCCATATCCTCCGGGCCGTGAAGCCCAACATAGCCACCCGAGGTGATCAGGTTGGCAACCGTGCCGTCAAACATACCGCGGACAACCGGCGGACCGGGGTCGACGACGATACCCGCCGTGTCGCCTTCCTGGTGGACACGCCAATCGCCTTGGTGAGTCTCATGGGCCGTCCAGGTACCGGTCGTGCCCAAGGCGCCGCCTTGCCCGGTGAGGCCGCCGTCCGCGTAGGCGAACGGTTCGTAGACGAGCAGATCGGCGTTGGCCGGTGTGGCCATGGCGCCGACTGCGACAATACAACCCGCCAACAACGCGGCGGACCAACCAAACTTGATGTTTCTCATAATGTAGGTCTCCGAAAAGAGTGATCAGATCATGCTGAACAGCGGGAGAGTGCTCTGGTTCGAGAGCGGGTAACGTGCTTTCCCGTTGCCGGTGGAAACGATTCAGTGCAAACAGCTTTGTTGTCTAGCGGTCCCTTGAGCGGTACACGTGGTAAACAAAAAAGCCGCCTACGCTGTCGTTCGGAACTCACCGAACAACGACGTACACGGCTTAAGAAAACTTAACAGTAGCGCTCCGCCCTAATTCCGATCAAGAATTACCGTGACCGTTTAAGCCCCAGACCAGATCAGACAACCCAGATTAGAGAGTTTCCCAAACGGATACGCTCCAGATTCTAATAAGAAATCGTGGTGATTGCAAGCGAATCGCCGCCAATTTCATAAGATAATCCAAAATGTCCAGTGAATCTCGCCGGAAATGCCCATCAGCCAATAAAAAAAGCCGGCACCGGAGGGCACCGGCTTGGGTCAGCGGATGTCAAGTCCGAGATGAATTGGTTACGCAGTCCGCCGTCTCTGTCGCCAGCCAACACTCAAGCCGAGCGAGTACCGCAAAGAGCGGCAGGTGCCGTAGGAGGCGTGAGATTTGGCAAAGGGGAAGATGGCGGGGCACCGGCACCTGATCCCCACCGGGCTTGCCCCGGTGGCTTGCTGGTTTGAGAACTACAGGGCACCGCGCACCCCGCCTTCTCCAAAAAACGCCCCAGCCTCTCAGCCGCCGCCGGCGGCTGAGAGGCTGGGGCGGTAAAATTGCGCGACTCGACGATTCCGGTTAGTTGCCAAACCAATAAACCACCGGGGCAAGCCCGGTGGGGCGTGTTGCTGCAGCGACACCGCATCTACTCTGCCTGCACGTGATCGCGGGCGGCGAGCACGTGGTGGACGATGGACTTCATGCGGCTTTCGTCGGCAAAGGGGGACAACACGTAACTCTTCAGTGCCACCAGCGGCTCACCGTAATCGGTGCGGCGGTAACAGTCGGTCAGCCCGATGGCCACGCCGCGGCCGGCCATCGCCTCGGCGTGTACGTGCTGGAAGATGCGGCGGTTGAAATCGTTGTACTCGCGCAGCTTCGGCGCGAACGATTCGTCGGACTGCTCGCGGCGTTTGACCTCGAACGTGTCGACGCCCGACGGATAGGCGCGGAACAGCGTCACCGGGCCGACGTTCTCGCTGTTGAGCACGGTCAGTTCCGGGCAGGAGCCAATTTGTTCGCGGAGAATCTCCGCCATCTCGACACCGTGACCGAGCAACACCCGCAGACCCTCGCGGCCAAGCAGTCGCAGGCTCGCCAGGGCCGACAGCGGACCGGTTCCGCTGCGAGTCGTCTCCAGCGTGTACATGCCGGGGTGATACTCACCGGAGTGAAACAGATATGGCATCTGTCCGCGCTCGCGGACGAGCGACTGAAAATCGTCACGATCGCGCAGCAGCACCAGCGACGAAGTGTACGGGGCGAAGCCGGTCTTGTGAAAGTCGACGCCCAGCGAATCAGCCAAGTGCAAATGGCGAACGCGGCTGCGACTGGTGGCCAGCGCGCGGACGGTTCGGCCGCGAAACTCCAGCGGGTTGTTTTGAAAATCGTAGTCATTAAACACCGACCAGGCCCAGCCGATCACCGCGTCGGCGTGAATGTGCGGGCGGTAGTCGAGCGAAAACTCTTCGACCAGCCGATCGCGCAGGCGGTGGATCGCCTCCAAGTCGTCCAAGCCGAATGCGTCGGTCGTGCCGAGCGTGGCGACGAAGGCGGCGATGCGCCCACCGCCGGACAACTGCTCGCGGGCGGCGTCGGCGAGTGCGCCGACGTCGATTGAATTGTCCGCCTGCGTCGGCACGCGCACCACCTGATCTTGTCCGATGCCGAGCCAGCCGGCGACGTTGAGGCAGGCCGAATGACTTTGCTCGGAGGCCAGAATCACCGCCCGGCCGGTTACGCCTTCGCGCAGCGACCCGGGCAGCGCCTTTTCCAGGCCGATCTTCACGCCGTAGAGCATCGCCCCGGTGCCGCCGAAAGTGAACAGCCCGCCAGCCTGCTGGGCGTCGTATCCGATCAGGTCGGCGACCATCGCCGCCACGCGCAGCTCGACCTCGCCCACGCCGCCGCCCGACTCGTCGCTGCACAAATTCGGATTGAAGATCGCCGGCAGCATCACGCCGATCACACTGGCGATCGAAGGATGCGGTGAGACGTTCACCTGGTTGCGCGGATGCGAGTTGATGAGCATGCCTTCGAGCGAGCGGACTAGTTCGGGCACGACCTGTTCGACCGTCCGCCCCTCGTCGTCTAATCGCGCCGCGGACGCCGTCGCGTAATCCGGCTGCGTCGGTTCGCCAAGAATCGGCGCCTGCGACTTCAGCGCATCGACCTGATCGAGCGCCCGCAACAGCGAAAACACCACGTACCCGTCATGCACCTGATCCGAAACCGGCGGCGGGAACGCGCTGCGAAGTTGGTCGAGTTGGCGTTGGTAGTTGGACATGGGGCTTGCAGACATCATAGTGAATTCGGCGAGCGGCGGCCGTGAGGCCGCTGGTGCGTAATACCCCCGGACTCACGTCCGAGGCTCGCCGGAGAACGCGACGCAGGGCTCTACGGCTCAACCACCAACTCGATACCACAGAGGGTCGCGCCGCGGACGCTTTCTTTGGTGGGCGAGAACTCGATAACGAGCGAGTCGCGAATCTGCACGCCCTTGAATTCTTTCACGACGGAGCGATTCGGTCCTCCGGCCACGGCGGCGACGTCGAACTTATCGAGCACTTTCTTGCCTTGCAGCGAGACGTTAAAGACGCGCTGGCCGGCGGTTAGCCCGTCGGGCTCGGCGAAGTGCAGGCGGACCGTGTACTTGGCGGCCGGCTTCGTCGGATCGACCGCGGGGGTCTTATCGCCCGGTTTCTGCTCGGCCTGAAAAATCAGCCGGGGGGCGTTCTTTTTGTCGCCGTCGAACGACTTGGCAATCCGTCGGCCTTTGCCTTCGATGATGAAGACCAGCGAGCCGCCGGGCTTCCAGCCTTTGCGATTAACGACTTCCTTCAGCAGAGCCGAAAGATCGGGCGTGCGCTGTTCGGGCCCCGTTTCGCCCGGATCGCTCCAGGGCTTCGGCTTCCAGCGGACGACCGCCGCGGTGGTGGCGCGGCTGGAGATGTTTTTGCTCGACGCCTCGAACGCCGCCGCGTTATCGGCCGCCTCGGCGTAGATTTTCAGTTCCGTCTTGTCGCGGGATCTGGCGTCGGTCGTGAATTGGATCGCTGCTTTTTCGATCTTTGCGCCGCGGGGAAGTTGAATGTTACGAAACCGCAGGCCGATTTGCTGCTTGCCGATATCCTCGACCAATTCCAGATCGCTGCTGGTGAGGTTCATCTTGCCGCCCTTGGTCTCCTCCGCGTCGTCCTTGCCCTCGGTGATGGCGATCGTTATTTGTGGCCCGGAAGTTACTTTTGGAAACAGTTCAAGCGTGATCGACGTCAGATTTCGCGTGCCGGACGCGGCGATCCAGGCCGGCCCCTCGCCGGAGACGGCTTTGGTGTCGCGGCGATAGAAGTCGTGCCCCTGGCCCTCAACCTTGATCGACAGCGGCGGCGAAGCCCCACCAACCACCGGAAAATCCAACCACAGCGTGCCGTCCGTCGCGCGGCGATCTCCGGGGGCGCCCAAGTTGATGCCGACCCGCTTCAGCGCTCGGTCGGTTAGCTTGGTGCCGGCGAATTGGCTGACCGTCCAAATGTCAACGTCCGGCATGTGAATCATCGCCAGCGAGGTTTGATTCTGGTAAGCACAACTGCAACTGCGAGTGTAGTCGGGCGCGTTGAGCACGCCGTCGGCGACAATCAGATTCGAGGTGCAGCCCGATTTGAAGCCGCCGAAGCTGCCGGTTCCGCTGATATTGGTCAGGTCGTAATAACTGGCCGCGCCATCGCGGAAGGTCAGCAGGTTTTCGCTGGCCACCACGGTATTGCAGCCCTTGCCGCGGCGAATCAGCCACGGTTCCAACTCGCCGGTGAGCGGATTGGTGATCTTCACGACGCTGCCGTCGAGCAGGTTGATCGCGCCGCTGGAAGTGCTGTGTTGGCTGGTGTTGGTGATAATCGTTTCGTTATGCAGGATACATGGCCCGGCGTATTTCAGCTTGAGTTTTTTCCAACGCACTTTTCCATCGCGGGCCGCATAAGTGATCATGCCCTGCCCCGCTTCGTCGCGCAGACGATCGCCGGCACGCGCCCCGGCCTGCAAGAGAATGTCGTGCTTGACCGAGTAGCCCAGCCAGGTGCCGATGATGTCGTCGCGGGTTTGCCAGATTTTTTTTCCGCTACGGGCGTCGAGCGCGACGATGCGATACTTCGACAGATCGAGCTTGCCCCGCCGCTTGAGCTTGCCTTCGACACTCCGCGGGTATCGATCGAGGCAATAGACCCGCCCGCCGCCGGCGACGATGGCGTTGTGCAAAAAACTGTTCTCGGCCTTCAATTTCCAGAGCACTTTACCCGTGTGTCGATCGAAGGCCACGAGCCCGCGGCTGGCCGACATATCGACGATGGACGACGGGGCAGGCTTTTCGCCAAGCGCCTGGCCGTAGTTGGCAAATCCATCGCCGGCCAGCAGCACGTCTTCATAAACGCCGATGAAGCCCCAGCGGCGATCTTCCGGCTTGCCGCTGGTGCCCGGCAGATTGATCGTCCGCTTGGTTTCGCCCGTCTTGGCGTCGAGCACCAAACACTGACTTCCGGCGGCAACGTAGACCGACTCGACCGTGGCGATGTAGTTGGTTCCCCGGGCGTTCGCGCCGGCGAAGTGCCTTTGATTGTAGGCCGTGCTGAGCGGCGTGTCTTTGAAGGTCTTGGTGTAGTAGGCGCCGAACGTGCCGAGGTTTTCAATCGTCCGTTTCCACAGCACCCGGCCCGTGTAAACATCGCGGGCGCTCAGGCTGTCGAGCCCCTCGATGATCAGCCGCCCGCCGATCACCTGTTCCGATGGCCCGTGACCGTGGCGGGGCAGCACATCCATGTGAGAGTTTCCGCCGAACCAGAGAATGCCCAACGGCAGCTTGACCCGGGTGTCGTTTGATTTGACGCTGTTGGCGACGTCGCCGTATTGATGGGTCCAGGATGCAGCACCGGGAAGCGAACCCTCTCGCACGAGCAACATTCCACCGACCAGGCTGGACATTTTCGCCTTTGGTAGATGGCCGTCGACAACCAGCGAAGTGACACGCAGCGTAGCAGCGAGGGCCAGATCGGTTTTGCCGCGGGGAATCCACAGCGCGCCGCCATACGGCCTGAGCGACTGATAGATCGTTTGCAGATATTTCTTCTGCGTGTATTGGTCTCTCACGTCTCGGCCCAGCACGATCAATTCGGCCAGATAGGGCGGCGCTTTGAAGCTCAGCGGATCGCCTTGCTGCACGGTGACGCGGCTGCCGTACAGACCGGCCGCGTCGAAGCGTTTTCGCAAGGCGACCACCTTGTCCCAATCGGGCTCGACGGCGATGACGTGCAGATCGCTTTGCAGCACGAGCGCTTCGAGTAATCGTCCGTCATCGGTGCCGAAACAGAGGGCATAACCTTGGCCGGCGCCGCTGCCCTCGACCACCAACTTGGCCGTTGCCGCGGCTTTTTCGTTTAGTTTGATGGCGGGGAATTCTTCGACCAGCACGGCCGGGCAATCGACGTGCTCTTCGCCGAAGGCCATGATCCGTCCGTCGGTCGTCACGGCGAATAACCGTCCGCCGGCGGCTAACAGCCGCAGCACTTTGCCCTTGACCGCGTGCGACCAGATGATCGTCGGCTTGTCCTTCTTGTCCTTGGGCAGTTCGATGGCGACGATCTTGTCTTTACCGGCTGCGTAGAGCCGGCTGCCGGCCTTTATCAGATCGCCGCTGCCGTCGGCTTCGATTTCCCAGACGACTTTTTTCTTCTCGTCGTAAGCTCTGACTTTCTTATCATCGGACGCGTATAGTCGCTGGCCGTCGAGCACCGGCTCATTGACGGTAAAGCCGCCTTTCTTGCCGCTCTTCAAATCGAACGACCGCACGCCGCGGTAGCGGGTGTGACAGAAAAAATCGGTCTCGTTGGCCATCACCAGCGAGCCGCCGTTGCCTTTGCCGCCGTCGTTGATGTGAAAGTACATCATCTGCCCGTTGTGGCGATTGAAAGCCGCCGGCACCGAGCGTCCGCCCGGCACGAGCAGCACGTCTTGGGTGGCCACCAGCGCGCCTTGCGGGGCGACGCCGGCAAACGACGGGGCGCTGTGCGGCTGCTTGATGTACAGGGCGCTGGTGCCGTCGTTGAGCCATTTGACCGCTCCGCTTTCGGCGTCGATGCAATAGATGAACGTGCCCATCATCGGCCAGATGCTCGAGGCGAAGTAGATGTTGCCGTCGCGCTCGACCGGTCCACCGCGGGCCGGCCAGGCCGAGATCAGCCGCTTGTTGCCGAGTATTTTATGCGCCGCCGGAGCCGCGAGCAGTTTCCAGATTCCCTTGCCGTCGGCCGCGCGGGCGCAATACAGATAGCCGTCGTCGCTGCTGAAGAAGACCCGATCTCGCCACACCACCGGCGCGAATCGCACCGGGCCGTCGGTGAAGTATTGCCAAAGCTGGCGGCCGGTGGCCACGTCCAGCGCGACCAGCTTGTTGCGATCGTTAAAGCCGACGAACATTCGCCCGCCGGCCACCACCGGCTCGAACACCTTGTCATAAGGCATCAAGTCGTTATTGAGCGGGTCGTCCCATACTTGTTCTCGCGGCGTGTAGCGGCGCGTCCATTGCAGGTGCAGCTTCGCCGGCAACTCTTCCGGCGAAGAGGCCGTGCGGCCGGCGTCGCAGCGCCACATCGGCCAGTCGGCCCCGCGCGCGGCAGTGGCCATCAGTACAACACAGGCCGTTATCGCAAGAACAGGGCGCATGGGCGGTGGGGATTACCGCGGCGAGCGCGGTGTCATGGGGCGGGTGGACGAATGATAACGTGCGTTTCTCCGATCCGGCACGTTGCCAGACAGTATACCATGAGGGACAGAGTGACGGAGGGAGGGAGAGGGAGAAAGAGAGAGGGAGAGAGGGGGAGAGCAGCAGCAAGATGCCGGACTCCTGGCTTCAACCTTCCCTCTTTCGCTCCGTCCCTCCCTCTCAAAACCCCGGCTCCACCAGCCCGCCCGGAGGCAGCATCTCAAACAACGGGCATTCCTCGCACTTGGGCGTTTTGCGGCAATGAAGATGGCCGACGCGGACCAACAGGGCGTGAAATTCGTTGTAGAGCGGCACGTCGCACTGGAGATTCAACTCAAAGTGTTCCTTGATCTGATGATAATCGGCCTCGTATTCGATCCAGCCATGACGGGCCAGCACGCGATGGGTGTAGGTGTCGACGACGAAGGTCGGCATCTCGCCGGCGTACAGCAGAATCGAATCGGCCGTTTCGGGGCCAACGCCGTTGACGCCCAGCAGTTGCTGCCGCAACGTCGACATTTCCGTGGCGAACATCGCATCCAACGAGCCGTCGTACTCAGCGAACAGAAAGTCGATCAGGCTGCGCAGCCGGCGGGCCTTGAGCCGAAAGTAACCGGCCGGGCGGATCAACTCCTCCAGTTCCGGTTGGGCTAACTCATTTAGCCCCTCGGCCGAGAGCAGGCCCTCTTCGCGCAGATTGTCGATCGCCCGCGTGACGTTTTTCCAGGCCGTGTTCTGCACCAGCACCGCGCCGACCATCACCTCCAGCGGCGAATCGCCCGGCCACCAGTCTTGCGGCCCGAAGGCGGCGAGTAGTTGGTCGTAAAGTTGTTGTAGAGTGGTCGACATAGTCGTTGTGTTGTTCTTGTTTGCTCGAAGGCCGCGTAGCTCCTCGTCCTCGTCCTCGTACTCGATAGCGGGCGTGGACGGTTGAGAGCCGGCTTTCGAGTACGAGTACGAGGAGGAGTACGAGGAGGAGTACGAGGACGATAAGAGAAGAGTCAACATTCAACTCCTCCCCAGCATAACGCCCTCGCCCCGTCTGGCCAGCGGGCAAGCGAGCCGGTACATTGCCGTTTCGTATCTTCGCGTCGACAGCAGTGAGAGAATCGCAGCCATGCCAAGCAAGGGCCTCGGCGAATACCTGGTTGAATCTCGCCGGCCGCTAACCAGTCTGGCGTTTCTGGCGGTGCCGCTGTTGGTCTACGAATTGGGCGTGCTGACGCTCGGACCCTCCGCGGTGCAAAACGGCGTCGATGCCTGGCTGCGGGGCTGGCTGCAACACCTCGGCTTCGGCCAATACTTCCTGCTTCCGGTCCTCACGGTCAGCGGCCTGCTGGCCTGGCATCATACGACCGGCGACCCGTGGCGGGTTTCCTGGGGCGTGGCCTGGGGCATGCTCGTCGAATGCACGCTGCTGGCGGCTGTGCTGGTGGTGATTGCCAAGCTGCAGTTTTTTCTGCTCGACCGAATGATCGACCCGGCGGCGATCGAGGGGATGATTAGCCTGGAGGTCAAACAGCAACTTGGCGAATTGATCGGTTATCTTGGCGCGGGGATCTACGAAGAAGTGTTGTTCCGACTCCTTCTGCTGGCGCTCTGTTCGGCGATGATCGGCGCGATCGGCGCAAAGGAACGCTGGAAGACGATCGGGGCGGTGGCCGTTACGAGCGTGGCGTTTTCCGCCGCCCATCTTCTCGGCGGCGAGACGTTTCAACTGTACCCGTTTCTCTTTCGCGTTGTCGCCGGCGTGTTTTTCGCCGTGCTCTTTCTGTGCAGAGGCTTCGGCATCGCCGCGGGCGCCCACGCCGGCTACGACATCTTCGTGGGAGTGTTGTACTCTAGCTGAAGCGACGCCGGCTCACTAATGTCGAATGTCGAATGACGAATGTCGAAAGAATGACGAATTCCTAAACCCGAAAACGAGGTCAAGTACAAACGCGACGTGGACTTCTCGGCCGACGGCGTTTCGACATTCGGACTTCATTCGTCATTCGTCATTCGTCATTCACCCAATTACGAACTCTTCGGCAACATCCCCAGCACTTTTTGCTGATCGAGATACCATTGGCGTAGCGGACGCGAGAGCTGCGAGGACTTGAAGGCCTTGAGGTTGTTGATGTTCAGCGCGGCGTCGACGTCGTCCTTGAGCGCTTTGTGCAGCAGGCCCTTGGCGTCTTTCGACCAGTGACTAAAGCTGCCGATGCCGTCAGTGAGCATCTTGCCGGCGGCCAGCCGAGTCGCCAGGTCGTATTTGTAGTCGACGACTTCGACCAGGCTTTTGCCGAGCTTGCCGCGGCGGCGAGATTTATCGTCCTTGGCCGTGATAATCACCTTGGCCAAAGCGATAATCTGCTTCTCCAATTGAGCCACCACGTCGTCGTCAGCCACCGAGCCGGTGACCTTCACGCCCAAGTCGCGGCTGGCTGTGCCCAGCACCGTGACGATGCGCTTGACGAGCGCCTTTTCGTAGCGCTCGAAGTAGGCCTTGGCCTGCTTCTTGATGAGCGCCTTTTCCTTGTCCGTGAAGCTGTGGGTCTTGCCGTCGGCGCCGACGAACGTCTTGTAGCTGTCGGATTCGAGCAGCTCGGCCACCCGCTGGGTCATCTTCGCCGCGTCGAACTTCTCCGGCGCGACGATGTCCTTCGGTTTAACCTTGAGATTGAGCTTGAGTGTCACCGGCAGATAGGAAAACGCCACGCGGTCGATGCCGCCCAGCTTTTTGACCTGCTCGTTGAGGCTCTTCCAATGGGCCGCCAGCAGGGCCTTCTCGCTCAGCGCGTCGACCACGGGAAAATCCCGCTCAATCCGTAGCGACCGCGTCTTAGAACGGAACCAGACGAGAATCCGGCTGTAATAACCGACCAGCCGCGCGGCGGTCGAATCGGGATTGAGCTTCACGGCCTCTAGCGGCCCACGATCTCGCGGGTCGCGAGGCGCTTTGGCGGCGATGAACGTCTCGATCAGATTGTTGGGCAAATAACGCAGATGCTCGGAGATGCTGGCCATCGCCCCCACCAGCGGCTCGCTGCCGTAATCGAACCGCACCACGTCGGCATACTTGCCGGTGTCGTCGTCGGTGCCGAACAGCATTTTCTCATCGCGGGCCTGCGTGCTGCCGTAATAACCCCATTGTATTGCCGCCTTGTCGTGCGGCAGGGCCTCTTCGGTCGTGCGCATTTTGTGGCCGTTGAACACGGCCGCCTTGAACGGGGTGTATTCCATCACCGACGACGTGGTCCAGCGGCCTTTCATGTCTTTGGGCTTCTCCCCCCTCAGGTACGATTTGAACCACTCATCCAACTCGGCCGGGCTGACGTTGGCGGCCAGCGAGCCGGCGAAGTTATGCCGCAGTCCCAGCACATGGCCCACTTCGTGCGCGGTCACGTTGCGCACGTAATCTTGCGAGGCTTGCAGGAATTTGCCGTCGTCGATCTTGCCCGCTGCCAACAGGGCTTCCAGGCCGTCGGCCATCTGCCGGGCGAACAGCGCCTGATCGACCTCGCATCCGCCGGCCGGCTGCAAGAACGAAATTCCGAGTCGATCGGCCGAGCTGCCTTTGGCCGGCTGTTTCTTTTCGCCGGCGGCGCGAAAAATCCGCAGCATGACCCTGGCGCGCCGCTCGCCGCCGATGGCAAACGTGCTGGTCATGTAGGCTTGCCCTCGCTGCGACCGCCCGGTCCGCGGGTCGATCAGCACGTCGGCGTAAGCGAAGCCGGCGCGATCCCAGGGAACCCATTGCACCATGTTGTGCTCCAGGCTGGGCGCGGTCACGCCCTTGGGTGCCGGCTTGGCCTCGACGATCGGTTTTCCGAAGGCGCGGTTCCAATACAAGATGCCGCCCTTGATCGCCTCGACGTAATCTTTCGGCGTGTTGGCGGAATAATAGAACACGACCGGCTTGCTGATGTCGAACCGCGCGATCCGCGAAACGGCACGGCCGCTGGTTAGCTCTAGCTCGGCCCGCGATTGAAAATACCGCAGGTAGCGCGAGTCGAGCTTGGTGTTCTCCTTGGCCTTGAACTTTTCTTTGGTGTAAGGCCGCAGAAAGTAGCGAATTTCCCAACGCGACTCGCGGTCTTGACTGCTGCTGCGGCTGCGGACCTGCGCCGCCTGGCGAATCACCAATTGATCGCCGGCCGCCTTGACACTGAACACCCGGCTCTGCGGTAACTCCAGCGAAGTGGAAAGCGCCGTGGTGCTGAATCCGCTGCCGGAATACCACGAGTCGGTAAACACCCGGCGCATGCCGGCGTTGAAGTCGATGACGATTTTCTTGTCGTCCTGGGCAACGATCGGAAAGGTGGTCAGCAGCCGCCGGGCCGGCAAGTCCTTGGTCACCACCAAGCCGGTTGTCGATTCGTACAGATCGACGCCGTCGTGAAACAACTCGAACCGCACGATCCGCCCCGACAGTCCCTTGCTGGTCGGCGCGAGGGCCTGCGGAATGATCGAAGCCGAGAGCAAAAACTCCTTGCCCAGCGCGCCGCGAGGAATGGCCACGTGCGAGTTGCTGGCGGGGGACAGCGCCAAGGCCGACTTGGCCTTGTGTTTGGATTTATTTGCCTGCTTGGCAGGTTTCTTGTCGGCGTTCTTTTTTGCCTTCTTATCGGCTTTCTTATCGGCTTTCTTATCGACCGTGGCGGCGGATGCCGGGGCCGCCGTCGGGGCGGGGGCTTGTCCGACCGCGCTCACCGAAGCTAACGGCGAAAACAGCAGACAAAGCAATAAAACGGAAGAACAAGCGCGAAGCATGATGCTGGCGGACATGGTCGTCTCCTGGAGGTGGGATCTCGTGAAGCGGCCCCATTATAGTCACGCCAGCAGGGCCTGTCAGCAAGCCTCCCGCCGCCTGATCCATCTCTTGCATTGACAAGAGGCTTTTGGGAGAATGTATAATCCGTCGGTGGGGTTTGCCGGCGAGCGGCGGCCGTTAGGCCGCTGGTAATTCGACCTTCAGCGACCCCTGACTGTTTTCTTGCCGCGAGAGTCTCGATGGCCGACTCGTTCGATCCGTATTATCAATGGCTGGGCATCGAGCCGGTCGATCAGCCGCCGCATCATTACCGGCTGCTGGCGATCGAGCCATTTTTGGACAATCGCGAAATCATCGCCGGCGCGGCCGACCGGCAGATGGCCCACCTGCGCACCTTCCAACGCGGCCCGCAGGCAACTGCGTCACAGCGGCTACTCAACGAAGTCTCCATTGCCAAGGTCTGCCTGCTCAATCCGCAGAAGAAAACGGCCTACGACGAGCAACTTCGCAAGACGCTGGCCCGCGGATCGGGCCGATCATCGCGTCTGCTTCTCATCGGCTCAGCGGCGGCCATCGTCGTGATCGCGCTGGGGGCGACGGTCTGGATGTTGGCAGGCCCATCTTCCGATGGTGAGGTGGCCCAACGCGCGGTCGGCGGCGCCGGTCCGACAAACCAACCCGCCGCGCCGTCGAAGCCCGATCCCGACGCCGCGACGGCTCCCAAAGAAAAAGAAACCTCCGACGAGGATTCAAAAACCCCCGGCGCCAAAGATCCCCCGGAGACGAATCCGCCCGTCGCAACTTCACCCGAGCAGACGGGCGAGCCGACGGAAGTGCCCGGCGACACGCGAACCGACGTCGCGTCGCCATCGACTGCAAAAACACCCGGCGACGATGACCAAAACAAAGTCCCGCCGGAAGCAACAACACTGCCAGAAACCGGCGCTCCGACCGACGAGAAACCGTCCGACGCCAACGATAGCCCGCCCGCGACTCAGCCGGGCGACACGCCGCGGACGGCCAAGCTGCCAATTCCCGATCCCGCCGCCCGGCAAAAGGCCCGAGTGGAAGTCAAATCGGCGTTCAAGTACGACCAGGCAACCCAACGAGCCGCGCGGCTTCGTCTGGCGGGCGAGATGATTGACGAGGCCCTGCAATCCGACGACGAACGCACGGCGCAATTTGTGATGCTCGACATCTCGCGCGAGTTGGGCATCAGAGCGGGCGACGTGAGGACGGCCTTTCGAGCGATCGGCGAATTGGACGAGCGGTTCGTCATCGACGCCCTCGCCATGCGAGTTCACACGATCACGCAAGTGTTGCGAGGAAACCTGTCGGCACTCGAACGCAAGCAGGTGGTTCGGCACGGACTGGTTCTGGTCGACGAATTGCTGCTCGCGGATCAGTTCCAACTCGGTGGCCGGCTGACGTCGCAAATGGGCAAGGCAGCCAAAACATTGCGAGACAAGACGCTCAGCAGCGCGGTCGACGCGCGGCGCAAGCGCGGATCAACTCTGTTCAAACAGTATCAAAAAATCGAGCCGGCCGTGTTGACGCTGAAAACGGCGCCGGACGATCCGCAGGCGAATCTACGGGTCGGCACCTATCGCTGCTTCGTGCAGGGAAACTGGCAGCCCGGACTGGCGCTGCTCGCCCGCGGCAGCGATGCGGAGCTGCGGCAAGTCGCCGAAAGCGAAATCGCTCGTCCAGCGACCGCGGCCCAACAGAAGGCGCTGGCGGACGGTTGGCTGGCGCTGGCTGAGAAAAACGATGACCAACAGGCGGCCCATGAAATGAAGGTGCGGGCCGCCACTTGGTATCGCAGCGCCCTGGAGGGGCTGACCGGTTTTGCGCGGCGGCGGGTCGAGCAGCAGTTGGAGCCATTGGCCGATCTGAAAAGCGCCTTGCCGCAAGTCACTGCGGGCGTCGCTCCAGTGGGCGTCGTCACGGCTTCCGCTTACGTCGGGCCGTACGAGTTTTTCGAGTCCGACAAACGCATCACCGGCGCGAAGCCGGATGCGACGATTCTGCTGCGCAAGGACGGCAAGGTTGTGCAGGACGGCAAGCCGGTCGCAACTTGGCGCGACGATGACGGCGCCCTGATCATCACCTATCTCGATCGGGCTCGCGGCACGGCGCAGCTAAAACAAAAAAACCGGTACGAACTGAGCGGTACTCGAACGTCGCTCGACAACGAGCGCACGAAAGTCGGCCTGCGTCGGGTGTTCGTGGTCGCCGTTTGGGAGGACGTTCACTCCGGCGGAAAGGTCATCGACCGGCTGGTGCTCTATTCCAACGAGCGCGTCAACGATCCGCTGGGAGAGGTCGCCTGGTCGCGGTCGGCCAAGTATCTACGGATCGACAAGACACAAATGTATCTGCAGGCCGGCGGCCAATTGTTTAGCGGATGGCGGGAGGAGGAAAAGAGTCACTATGGCCGCTGGCTGACCGACGGGATTCTGCTCGACACGCGCAAGACGGCCCGCCGCGCCGCGCCGCCCGCAGTGCCGCCTAGGCTTTCGGCCAAGGAAGAAAAAATGCTGATCGCCACGTATGAAATGATTGGCGCCGCCAAGAGCGATAAGCGAAAGGTTCGATTGACGGTGGACTTAAGCAAAGACGGACGCTTGATGGACCACGACGACGAGATCGGCGTTTGGTCGCACGAGGGCGGGCGGGTTACCCTGCGTTTCATCGACCCGCGGCTCGGACTGGCCAACATGCGGCTGCGAAATCGCAGCGATCTGATCGGCAGCAGCACCGGAGCGGACAAGGCCCGCTGGAGTTGGGAGTTCATACGGGTCAAAGGCGAAAAAGTGATCAACAACAAGAAGGTGACCCTCTACAACAACGGCCGCCTCGACGATCCCCACGCCGGCAAAGGCTACTGGTATCTGCGAAAAAACAAGCCCGTGTTGCTGCATAACTGGTAGGGTGGCCGATGGCTTCGGAAACTGTGGCACAGGCGTCCCGCCTGTGTGGGTTCGGGGTGCCACGGCACTTGATGATCGCCGTCCCAGACGCCTCCTACAGCCCGTGGTTGCCTCCGACAGCCAGACCGATTTGATTCCCACCGATTTGTGACGTACAGTCCCATTGGAGTGGCAAATCCCCGAACACAGCGACCGTTGGACGGACTATGAAAAGAAAAACCGTTCGCCACGGATTTACCCTGATCGAGGTGCTGATCGTGGTCGTTATTCTGGCCGTGCTGGCCGCGACGATCATTCCGCAGTTCACCGACTCGACCAAAGACGCCCAAGAGAGCGTGCTGCTGACGAATCTCAAGATTCTGCGGACACAGATTCAGGTCTATCGCGCCCACCACGGCGGGATGGCCCCCAGCGGCGATCTTTCGGAATTGCTCAAGGCCACCCATGCCGATGGCACCGACGGCGGAAAATTCGGGCCGTATTTGCAGTTCATTCCCAAGAACGATCTGACCGACAGCAACGCCGTCAAGCCAATCGCCACTGCCGACGTGACGCCCGGCGACGTGACGTCCGACGATGGCTGGATCTACAGCACCACCAGCAGCAAACTCTGGGTCAACCACGTCGACTATCTCGATCGGTAACTCCTTTGCGTCTTCGCGCCCTGGCGCCTTTGCGTTGAAACTGGCCAACGCAGAGGTGCCAGGGCGGTAGAGTAGAGGAGGAATGTTAGATGGGTAGGCTCCAACATAGATCAGTATCCTGGTTTCCCGTTCGTGCCTCAATAGCTGTATGCCGTGCAATTAACATTGCCTCCCCCCTCTTCAAACCGGACGTGCGGATTTCCCGCATCCGGCTTTCCCGAGATCACTTCGCCAAGAGGCACACGTTGCATTTCGGCAACTTCGCCCAGTGGCTGAGCAATACAGATCGAAAGGAAAATGTAAGTTCCGTAACGGGACATTCGCCCAAGCGGATTTTCCTTTCTTTCTGCATGCATGTCCTCGGTACGGGTCCTTCGCTCGGCCGGCATTACCCGGAGTCCACACTACTATGACCCGATCCGACTCCCCGCAAAGCCAAAAGACGGTTATTGATTCCCATCAATTGTTGGCTGACCGATATGCATCGGTCCGACCGCTCGGCGGGGTCTCCCAGGTTCCTCGATTGATCTGTCGGTGCCCGCTGTCCCCAACCACCCCGGAGAGCCCGACCGCTGCGCGTGCTCGTTGCTTCACGGTCGGTATCAGGCTTCGTCATATTCGGAAGCATGGCCACTCTCAATTGCGTCACGAGGCCGAATCGGGTTCACTTACATTACGGCTGACACCTTCGCCTCACGGGGCTTCGACCGCCGGGTCGCCCCGACACCCGCCCGATCGGCTACATGGCGAACGAGCAATTACCAAAGTCAGTACCTTTCAACTAACAAGATCAACCAGACTTAACCTGGCGCACCGAATGACGCGAATCTACGCGAATCGTGCGGCATCAATCGCCATAAGACAACTTATTCAGCGTACTGCGGCAACGAACTCTTCTATGTAGCATGTTTTTATTCGCGTAGATTCGCGTCATTCGCGGGCAAGAGTTCTTTGATTTGTCATTTGGTCCTTCTGATTTGTTTAGGATTTCGGATTTCGGATTTATTGCGATACCAGTCTACGCCCCCATCTGCCACAAGCCCTTTATCGATGTCCCACTCGTCTTCCAAAACCGTCGACCACACCTCCGTCTTCATCGAACTGTTGCGGATGATCGTCGAGCGGCAGGTCACGCCGGAGGCGGCTTCGCAGGCGTATCCACTGGTGCTCGCGCGCCTCGAACTTCCTGCCGGCGGATCGCTCTCGGCCGATCTGGCCGCGTGGAGTCCGACGGAATCGTCATCGTCCGCCGGCCATTGTTCCTGCGGCGGCAGCGATCCGTCGAAGTGTACCTGCACGGACGAATGCGACGGTGACGAGCCCGACTTCGCCGCCATGCCGGCCGCCGAAAAGGTCGCCCGCACGCTGGCCAAGTGGGATCGAATTCTGGGGTAGATCCCGTCTGCCGGACGGGATCTGTTCGTAGTGATCGGCTTCAGCCGGTCCGCTCGACCCGCTGAAGCGGGTCACTACAAACGTCAAGGTCCCGCTCGGCACGCGGGATCTACGTTTCGGCCCGCCATTTACTCCATGACCGAACATCAACGCGGCGTTGAATGTCGGGCGGCTTAGCATTCTGGCCGAATTGTCGACGATTCGCGCAGTCACGGCAGTTCACGAAGTGTGCGGGCCGCGCGCACCACGCGGCACATTGTGAGACATCACGTCCCACTCGACCGCACTGAGTTGGACTTTGACCGTGCGATTTGGTTAGAATTAGAATAGACGGGCGCCTTGGGGTGCCTCCCTTCCTCATGAAACGGTCTTAATCGGCCGCTTCCCACCTCGGTTTGAAAAGGACGAAGCCATGTCCGCCTTTCGCTTCTTCTCCTTGAGTTGGCTCACTACCTTTTCACTCCTGCTCGCCTGCCCCGCCGCCCCGGCCGCCGATGAGCCGGTCAATTACAACCGCGACATCCGACCGATTCTCTCCAACTCCTGCTACGCCTGCCACGGACCAGACGCCACCAAACGCGAAGCGGAACTGCGGGTCGATACGGCCGAGGCGGCAACCAAGAAACTCGAATCCGGCGGGTTTGCCGTCGTGCCGGGTGATCTTGCCAAGAGTGTGCTCTATCAGCACTTGATCAGCGACGACGAAGACGAGCGGATGCCACCGCCCGACTCGGGCAAGACGATCACCAAGCAGCAAATCGCCCTGATTAAGAAATGGATCGAAGAGGGCGGAAATTTCGAGGGTCACTGGTCACTCAGCCCGATCCGGCGGCCGGCCGAGCCGAAGATCAGCAACGCCAAGTGGGCACGCGGCGCGATCGACCGCTTCGTGTCGGCCAAGCTAACCAAAGAAGGCCTTTCGCCCAGCCGCGAGGCCGACCGAGAGACGCTGATTCGCCGCGTCACGTTCGACCTGACCGGGCTGCCGCCGACGCTCAAGGAGATCGACGACTTCCTGGCCGACAAAAGGCCCGACGCCTACGACAAAGTCGTCGACCGGCTGCTCAAATCGCCGCGCTACGGCGAACACATGGGCCGGCAATGGCTCGACTTGGCTCGTTACGGCGACACGCACGGGCTGCATCTGGACAGTTACCGTTCGATCTGGCCGTATCGCGATTGGGTCATCAAGGCCTTCAACAAGAACATGCCGTTCGATCGGTTCACGGTCGAGCAGATGGCCGGCGATTTACTGCCCGATGCGACGATCGATCAGAAAATCGCCACGGGTTTCGGCCGCTGCAACGTGACCACGAGCGAGGGCGGCTCGATCAAAGAGGAGTATCGAGTGCGTTATTCGGTCGATCGCGTCGAGACGATGGGCACGGTCTGGCTCGGTCTGTCATTGGGCTGCGCGGTTTGTCACGAGCATAAGTTCGATCCGATCTCGATGACCGAGTTCTATCAACTGTACGCCTACTTTTACAACTTCGCCGAGAACGAAATGGACGGCAACAGCGCCGCCCCGAAGGGTCCGCTGGCGAAGATTTCCTCGCCCCAGTCGCAACAGAAAAAGCAAAAACTGACCGAGCAGATCGCCGCGGTCGAAGCGAAGATCAGCGCCCAACTGGCAGCGGTGCAATACCAAGAGCCGGCCGGCGACGCCGCCAAGCCGAGCGCCCCGCAGCCGGAAGAGTTCGTCTGGATCGACGACGGCGTGCCGGCGGGGGCCAAGGCCGAAGGCGACACGCCGTGGCAGTTTGTCACCGCGCCCAAGCCGGTGCTCAGCGGCAAGAGCGCCTCGTTCCGCAAGGCCCAGGGGCGGAGCCAGCATTTCTTCACCGGGGCCAGTCAGACACTAAAGATCGAAGAGGGCGATCGGCTGTTCACCTACGTCTATCTCGATCCCAAGGATCCGCCGAAGCAGATCATGCTGCAATTCAACGACGGCACTTGGGAACACCGCGCCTACTGGGGCGAAAACCTGATCCCCTGGGGCAAGCCGAACACCGCCGGCCGGGTCGCCATGGGCAAGCTGCCCGAGGCCGGCAAGTGGGTGCTGTTGGAGATCGAACCGGCCAAGGTCGGTCTCAAAGTCGGCGCGGTGCTCAACGGCTGGGCCTTCACCCAGTTCGACGGCTCGGTCTATTGGGACAAGGCCGGCGTGGTTCATCAGCGACGGCGGTTCGATTCGCTGGCAGCCTGGCAAGAATTCGAGAAAGGCAACAAAAAGTCGTCGCTCTCGCAAGACCTGCGGGCGGCGATTGCCCTCGGCCCAGCGAAATGCACGGCCGAGCAGAAAAAGCAGCTGCGCGATCACTTCCTGCGAAAGATTTATCCGAAAACCCGCGATGCGGTTGCGCCGCTGCAAACGCAGATCACACAGCTTCGCCAGCAGATCGCGGCGATCAACACCAAGCCGACGATCACCACGCTCATCATGGGCGATTTGGCCAAGACCGACGGCCGCTGGAAAACGCCGAAGTTGCTCACCCGCGGCCAATACGATCAGCCGGCCAAGGAAGTCAAGCGGGGCGTTCCGGCCGAAGTCGCCGCGCTGCCCAAGGGCGCGCCCAACAACCGGCTGGGCCTGGCCCAGTGGTTGGTCGATGCGAACAATCCGCTGCCGGCCCGCGTGACGGTCAACCGCTATTGGCAGCAATACTTCGGCACGGGCATCGTCAAGACGGCCGAGGATTTCGGCTCGCAAGGCGAATGGCCCTCGAACCTGGCCCTCTTGGATTGGCTGGCCGCCGAGTTCATCGAAAGCGGCTGGGACGTCAAGCACATGCAGAAGCTGATCGTCACCAGTGCGGCCTATCGACAAACCGCGGTCGCCTCGCCGGAGGCGTATAGGCGGGACCGGGACAATCGCCTGATATCGCGAGGGCCGCGGTTCCGGCTCGACTCGGAGATGATCCGCGACAGTGCCCTGGCGCTGAGCGGCCTGCTGGTCGAGAAGCAGGGCGGCCCCAGCGTGAAGCCGTATCAGCCGGCCGGCATTTGGAAGGCGGTCGGTTACACGTCGAGCAACACGGCCAACTTCAAGCAGGACAAGGGCGACGCGCTGTATCGGCGGAGCATGTACACGTTCTGGAAACGGACCGCCCCGCCGCCGTCGATGCAGATTTTCGACGCCCCCAGCCGCGAGAATTGCACCGCCCGCCGCGAGCGGACCAACACGCCGCTGCAAGCGCTGACCCTGATGAACGACATCCAATTCGTCGAAGCGGCCCGGCATCTGGCCCAGCGAATGCTCCGCGAGGGCGGCAAAACGCCCGCGGAGCAGATTACGTTCGCCTTCCGCCTGGCCACCGGGCGAAGGCCCGACGCGGTCGAGTTGGGCGTGCTGGTTGAATTGTACCAAGACCACCTCAAGGAGTTCACCGCCAACAAAGACGCCGCCAACAAGCTAATCAACGTCGGCGATTCCAAACCGGACGAAAAGATGAAGCCGGAGCAGTTAGCGGCGCTGACGATGATCGGGAATTTGCTTTTGAATTTGGACGAAACGGTGACGAAAGGGTAACGAACATGGCAAACGCCGATCCGAATGTTTTTGACGCAGCGTTAGAATTGCCAGTGGAGTCTCGCGCCGAGTTGGCGAACAAGCTGCTGGCGAGTCTTAATGAAGGGGAAGAACAGGACGAAGCCGAAGTGATAGCGGCATGGGCCGACGAGGCCATCCGGCGAAGCGAGGCGGCAAGACGAGGAGAAATCGAGACGATTGCAGGTGACGAGGTTTTTCGCGACCAACCCAGCGGCAAGAAGCAATGAACTACCGATTCCTGGATCAGGCTCGTTCGGAATACTACGAGGCGATTACTTACTATGAAGACAAGTGTGCCGGACTTGGCGACCGATTCGCGGAGGAGATCGAGAAAACGGTAGAGCGAATACGTCAGAATCCTGAATTGTGGTCCAACCTAACAGAAAAGCATCGGATTTGCCGTGCCCACGGTTTTCCATATGGTCTCATATACGAGATCATTTCCGACGAAGCGGGTGGAGATATCATTGAAATCGTCGCCGTGGCGCACCTGCATCGAAAACCGGGATATTGGCAAGATCGGACCTAGATCATGGAACCGTCTGATGAGCCCGAGGAAATCCAACTCAGCCTGGCATGGCGCCAAGAAATTCGCCGCCGCCTCGAAGCCTTTGATCGAGGTGAAATGGAAGCGATACCCGCAGAGGAGGTTTTCGAGCGATTGAGGAACCGAATGACGAAATCAGAATGACGAAAGAATGCCCAAATCACGAATGACGAAGGCTCCGAACTGAGAGATCGTCAGTACTCAGTACTCCGTACTACATCCTAAATCCTACACCCTACATCCCTTCCTCCTTTGACCGAGGACTCTCGCCATGAACCCGCTCCAACAACACGCCCTCTTGCAAACCCGACGACACTTTTTCTCGCGCTCGGCGGTCGGTATCGGCACGGCGGCGCTGGCTTCGCTGGTCCGTCCTGATTTGTTCGCGGCGGACACGAGCAGCACGCCGACGATCGTGCCGAGCCAGGACCGGGGTGTGTTGGGTGGGCCGCATCACAAGCCTACGGCCAAACGGATTATCTACTTGTTCGCGGCCGGCGGCCCGGCGCAGCATGACATGTACGATTACAAGCCGGAGATGGACAAGCTGTTCGACAAAGACCTGCCGGCTTCGATCCGCATGGGGCAGCGGCTGACCACGATGACCTCTGGGCAGAAGCGATTCCCCATCGCCCCGTCGATGTTCAAGTTCAAACAGCACGGACAATCGGGCGCCTGGGTCAGCGAGATTCTGCCGAAGATGGCCACCGTGGTCGACGACATCGCCTTCATTAAGTCGGTCCACACCGAGGCGATCAATCACGACCCGGCGATCACCTACATCCAAAGCGGCCACCAAATTCCCGGCCGCCCCAGCCTGGGAGCCTGGCTCTCTTACGGCCTCGGCAGCATGAACCAAGACCTGCCGTCGTTCGTGGTGCTCACCGCGAGCTGGACCGGGCGGGGCGATGCCCAGGCGCTGTATCAACGCCTGTGGGGCCCCGGCTGGCTGCCCTCGCGACATCAGGGCGTGGCGCTGCGTTCGATCGGCGACCCGGTGCTCTATCTGGCCAATC
>JADFKK010000293.1 GCA_022564995.1 Planctomycetota bacterium
TTCACTCGAAACCCTCCATGTTTCGCGGTAACGGGATTGTCTTCACACCCATTAGACCCGCAAAACCACGGAAGGTTTCGAGTTTTCTCGTATTTTCAGCGAGACGAGTACGCTTGGTTAAGGACTAATTCGGTCATCCACGATTTGTGTACGCGATATTGGCGCTTCACCCTGCGCCGAAGCGTTGTACTTTCAAGGCGCTGCGCCATGTGTGCTGCCGTCCAGGGGTAAGATCATACCTCTTCAGGGTTATAGCGTTCGTCCATCTTTAGAATGTGTTGCTCGACTTCACTGATGTTTATTTGTTTGCCTAGGGTCGGTCTCCAAAGTTTTGTGTTCGCTAAACGTATGCGTCCTGCTTGCGCTTGCCCGTGTTCCTTTACGCCGAGGATCACAACCGCGCTACAATCTCTTGTTAGGCCAAGATCGACACCGGCTACAAACTTGTATCCTTTTTCGTTACCGGTCATCGGCCCAAGGGTTTCCTTGAATGCTGCGTCTATATCCTCGGGCAGGAGGGCATCACCACCCCCAGAGGACCATTGATTCTCCCACAGTCGGTTGTATGCGATCTGCGGTAGCATCCTGCGCTGTTCTGCTAACCTGTCGCTTGTCATCCAGCTTGCTTGCGGGCCGTCTAATCGAGAGAAGATCCACGCCTCATCCTGCCGTGCTGCTTCTCTTACTGCCCACTGCCAACTGTCAACGAATCCGGCGTTGCTAATAATTACCAAGAGGCAGGTCGATCGCTTTGCTGCGGAACTGATTAGCGAATGCCACAATCCGCCGTCGCCTTCCCAATGCACTAGTTCATCACAGATAATGATATCGGGTAGTATGCCATAGCTCGAACTTACGTCCGAACATTCGATAGTCAATGTTCCGCCTTCGCCTGGATGGCCCTTAGCTTTGTTCACAACGCGGTGCGCTTCTACGCTAAGGATTTCGCCGAGCCAAGGGTTCAACCTGCATAGAGTTGCCATCGCATCGCGGAGCAATCGAGCTTGGTCACGATCGGCCGCGAAGCAATATCCCTTCAAAGGTCTTGTGGCGAACGCAAGAGCGAAGCAACACGTCACGGCGAGGTCGCACGTCTTGCTGTGGCCTCTTCCCCTTTCAAGGTACGCTCTCATCCTGCATGGTTCTTTGTCCTTGGTTAAACCTGCGCAGCGACGTAGGGCCGGGTCTAGCGATGCGAAGTCTGCCTTTTGCCAATCGTCCATAATGTTGCCGAACTTGGTCGGTGTGCCATCGCAATCGACGATCAATGCGGCTCGGAACGCTGCCGGATCGTTGCTGTATTCGTCAAAGGTTTTCTTGTCGATCATTGTTTCGGTTCCACTGTAATAGCGTCTGCCATCCAGGGCCGGTTGTCTTTGGTGCCTAGCTCCAAGGTTGCGATTGCCTTGTCACGTTCCGTCGATGCCCGTGCAATCTCTCGGCTGAAGTGCAACCGATCCAAAGGTTTCAATTCGTCATACGCTTTAGTCAACCAGCGTTGTGCTAGGCAAGCATGTCTCTCCCAACGCAAGGCGGTCTGTATTGCAGCAGCAGCCGGAATATCGACTTCGCCCGAAACGACTAGCACGGCATCCTCCAGGTTGCGCCGGAATGCGTTCAATCTGTTTTCGACGTACTTCGCATCCGCCGGTAGCTGTCCACCTCGCAGACCGTGCCGCAAGGCGTTGCGGTTGTCTCGGGGTGCGCCCCGCTTAGCGCCGGGCTTGCCGTTAGTAGGTGTTTTTTCGGGCATCGTTTTGTCGCAAATTAGGGCCTGTCGCTGGGTAGGTGTTACGGGCCGGGTCGGTCGCTGTTAGGCCGCTACAGGCCGCCCTAGGGCGTCCTACGTGGGTATGCTGCCTACGGGCGTTATGTAAGGGGGTTTTGCCTACGGGGGTTTAGGTAGTTTGGCTGCCGGGGCAGGCCGTATTCGGTCGCTTACTACCGGGGCTTTACTACCTGACTGTCCTTTTCCAAGTGGGTTAGTGGGTCAGTAACGGTTTACATTAACCCGTAGCGATCCGCTTGTGGGGCTGTTTGTCCGATTCTCTCGGCGAGTGCTGCTAAGCAGATGTTCGCGGCAACTATTCAAGCCGATCTGTCAGACCCATCCAAGTTACTATTATTGAATTACACTATAACCCGTTAGTTTCACCTATCTATAGAACTGAATCCGATCATAGCGCGCCAACCTCCTCGCACAGGGCCATCATGGCGTCGTCCTCATCGTCGAAAACCTCGCGCGAATATCGCGGCCCATCTTCGTCGGCGACCGACCAATTGAAGCTGCCAGCCGGCCGCTCAAAAACCGTGATCGTTTCACCCTCCCACTCACGCCACAAGTTGCCACGGGACGACCTACGCCACGCAGACGCGGCCGAGAATTCCTCCCAGTTCGCCATCCGCAGTTCGGCGGCTTCATCTACCCGCCGCTTCCGTTTGGTTTTACCGATCTTGGGCACGACATCTATCTCCTAGAAACCTTTTTTGTCTTTTTGCTACCCTTGCGGCCCTTGCGACCCTTGACGCCCTTCGACTTCGGAGGCTTGACCTCGTCCCGTCTCTCGATCCGCCAAATCTTCTCTTTCGAGTTGCCGCCCCCTCGCGTGTCCTGCACGGCCACGATGCCGACCTGGCGCAGATTTGGAGCCACGCGCTTCAGGATCGCGCTCAGCACACGAGGAGACTTTGGCCAGCCAGGTTGCCCTTTCAACTCAAAGTCGACGTAGCCGAGTTTTTCCAGCAGTCCCTGCGCCGTGTCCTCGATCCTGGGTTTCTTTTCCAGGAACCTCAGCAGCGCCGAGATCAGCGGGGACGATTCGAGCGCGATCTGTGTCGAGGACTCAAGATTTGCGGCGTAGGCTTCCGCGAACGTGCCCGGCGCCAATCCCATCGACACCTCGCCGGCCTCACCCCAAACGTGGAAGTCAGCCAAACGCGGCAATTCAGTCTCGGCCTTGCGCTCGATTTCAGGCAACTGCCGAATGGCGCCCGACACGATGTCCAACAGAGCGCCCAGAATTTTCGGGCGGACCTTTTCAAACTCGGCCCAAAAAGTTTTTTCGGCCCGGCGGGATGCCTCGGGAATCCTCGGGAGTTCAATAATCAACGACCTTTCCAGCAGGTCCGAACGGGTGCCGATTTCTTCGATGCTAGTCAGAATCACAGGGCGTTGTGCGTCAAAGATCGTTTCATCTTCGTCGGTGTAGAGAGTCCGCGTGGCGAACCCTCCGCCGGTTGACAAACGGCAGATCGCGTCAGATAAATCCGGCTTCACTACGCTCAAATTGTCCATGCAAATCACCCAGGCGTTGTTTGCCGCAATCATCAAATCCCGCGTGCTCCGAGGTTCGGCTCGCACCGGTGCGGCGTTCGGATCGACCAGAGACCTCAGCACTCGGGCGGTGGTCGTCTTCGCGCTCCCCTGCTCGCCCAGCAGCTTTAGCACTGGGTAAGGGCCGACCGGCCGGAGCCCAGCAGTAAGCCAGGCGGCCACGAGCGGCCACTGCACGGCGCGTATGTTTAGGAACGGAAGCAGTAGCCGTTCCAAAGATGTCCCTTTCGTCTTCACGGGTAGCGGCAACGGGTGCATCGCCTTCGCCCGGCGGAACTTCACGGGCGGATCAGACACGACCCGCCAACCGTTCAAGTCAATCTCGATAGCTCTCCACTGCTCATCGCAAAGGTCAAGATAGAACTTTCCCTCATGCTGCGCAGTGCGGCGGAAGAGTTTATATCGAGGCCCATCGAATACGGCCTTCCCCTCCAAAAGTGACGCCACGTCCGACAGGTCGCCCGCACTTATCATCTCGCCGGTGGTGTCGTAGTACAGCTTGGAAAGCCACCGCCGGAATGGGCGCGAGCGCTTGCCGATAAGCCAGTTTTCGCGGTGCTCGCCCTGGGGAGGGTTACAAAGGGGTCGTCATTTTCATCGTGCCATAGTTCAACATCTCCCAACAGCCGGGCCAGGAAGCCGACCTTTACTTTCGACTCGCCCGTTGCCGCCGAGTGCGCGATACTGCGAATTTCTTGCTCGGACAAGGGCGGCTTACAGAGTCTCTCATTCAGGTCCAACAGCACGGTTGCGATTGTCTCCTCGGGCAGGTCCATCGCCTTCAGAGCGCAAGCCTTGGAAAAGAGGGCCTCATTGCGTTTGCCTTCGGGGATGTCATCGCCGGCGGCCGTAACGGTGGCCGCGCGCGTCGCAGGGGCGCGGAGCCGCTCGACGATATCCGGCGGCAACTCGGCAGGTTCAACATCATCGAGCGACAAGCCTTTTACCCAGCGATAGCGCCGGCCGCTCTTGGGATGTACCGAAGGCGGAACGACGCTGGCCGCGCCTTTGCCGTTCCCGATCTTGAATTCGATTCCGTCAATGTCGATCGTAGCGCGCTCAGGCAGCCCATCCGGCCGACGGAACAGGCGATGTTTGCCGCGCCGGCTCTGCCAAGTCGGCGTCGGGGGAATCTTCCCGCCGAACAACTCTTGCATTTTGGCTTCGGCCTCTTCGCTGTCGCATTCGGCGTCAATCCAGTCCGTCTGGTTCAGAACGACAGCGATATTCAGCTTCGTCCCTTCGAGCGCGGCGGCTAGCTCCTCACGGCTCCGCTTCTTATTGTGCCAGCCCGGCCAGATCGGGCCTTTTCCATTACACGGCACGACCGACAGGCCACGGTCATGTAGCTTCAGAGCAGTATCGAGAATAGTCGGTGGAGGTTTTGGCATTAGTAGTACTCCACAACATCGGGCGGCTGTTTACGTCGCCGCTTACGTGGCGGTGGTGGGCTAGGTGTTCGTATCAACTCGAATGCTTCCAAGGCTTCCGGCGTCACTCGCCAGCGCGGCTTGCCGCCCCGGTTGCGGCTCACGTCGATCGCGCGCAGCTCACCCGACCGAATCCAGGCGAGTACAGTGTGCTCGCCGACGCAGTAGCGCTCGCACAGATCGCGGACCGTCGATGCGCACTTAGTCATCACGGCCCCCGTTCGTAACGGAGCGCCGCTGTGTGCGTCGTCGGGCGTTGTCCTTAGCGACAAGAGAACGCCGCAAGAGCGAGAGCGAAGCCCGCTCGCCGTCAATGTCGGCAAGCCGCTCTTCTATCTCGTTGAGAGACAAGTCTCGCAGGGCAGCTAGGCGGTCGATTGTTTCGGGCGTCGCAGTCATGCCCGAATAATACGCCCGACCGGGGCGCCGTAACTACGGTTTCCTACGGGTTACTTACGGCGCGGCAGGATAAGCCGGCTGCCCGCACCGGTTTGGCCCTTAATAAGGGCGTTTATTTCGTCCGGCAAATACTGCCTCAATTTATGCGGGTTAGTCCCTAGCAGTGGGTCTCGGGCGGTTAACGCTGTGCCGGATACTACTTGGCCATTGGCCTCCAAGAGAACGGCAACCCAGCGTACAGCACGTTCGCTGGTGATTGGGTAACTCTTACCGTCGAGCGTTATGGTCTGATGGTCGATGTCTACGGACAGCCGATTCTGTATATCGTTCGGGTCTTCGTCCTCTTCCTTTGCAGCCGGTTCACCGGCCATCGAACGCAGAACGGCCATATCGTCAACCCATCTTTGCGTGACGCAGGCGAAAAACAACTCGTCGTGCCAATCACCGGGCAGATTCAACTTGGTTTCAAATTGGACGGGACCAAGTTCGCCCGATGCCAACTGCGGCTCTAACTCCGATACCTGTGGCAACGCATGAACGAAGTTCGTTTGGGAGACTAACATAAAAACGCTAGTGGCGAGTTGGCTAAATACGGTCAACTCGTCACGGGTCATCTTGCGGCACGCCCCGGCGGGTCCGACGTAGACAACGGCCTCATCAATAGCTTCTAAAAGTTCCATTTTGTGGTTCCTTATAAAAGTCGGCTGCGAGCCAGCAAGCGAGGGGAACCGCTTCGCCCCGATGCTGGCTCGCGTGCGGGTGCTACCCGCGCCGACGTATTGTTATTTTAACCGACGATGCGTAAACGGGGCCGCTCCTGTAAAACTTTTCGCGCATCTTGCGACCCTTCCGCCCCGTGCGACCCGGGGTCGCTATGGTCGCAAAGTCGGGGCGGGTCGCTAGGGTCGATAGGGTCGCAAATCTCCGGTTCTTTTCTAGCGGGGTCATCCTCGGGCGCGTCGGCGAATAGCCAATCGTGGACGTAATCGACAACCGCGACCAGTCGGGAATCGTCGATGCGTTCGCGATACGTTGCGGCCATGCTCGGATCGACGTGACCCATTATTTGATTCGCGGCAACTTGGTCGCCGGAGCCGTCCGCGACGGTTCTGAAAACGTGTCTAAGCGTGTAGAAGCCGAGCCCCTTGCGGTAGAGGCCGGCATCATCGAGCACCTTGCGGAACCCGCGTGCAACGCTGTTGACCGGGGCCGACGCCCGATTCTTGCTATCCACTTCACCGTCGCGGCACCACGGCGCGCCGTAGCTGTTAAGGAACACCAACGCGGCGTTTTCTTCGGACCGTGGCGTTGGGCGAGCGGCAATCGCCTCCCTCAATGCCGCGATGGTTTCGGCCCACAGCGGGCAACGGCGCGCGACGCCGGTTTTCGGCCGTGGAAAATCGAGCCAATCTTTGTCGAGGTCCAAGTGCCGATCTTCCAGCGATCCGCAATCAGTATTCCCCAGCCCGCAGTTTACGCCGAGCAAAATCATCGCCCTCCACGCCGGGGGAGCAACGGCGAGCAGTTGGTGAATTTCGGCGGCTTCGTACATCTTCTCGCCGCTCGCCGCCTTGTGTTTACGGAGTACGGATGCCGAGGGCTTTTTGAAGTCTGGACCGTAGCGGACGGGCCGGTCGATCAGGCCGGCATCGTAGGCGTACTTGAAAACGGTCCGTACTTTTTGTATCTCATTGCCGAGCCTGACCGGACCGAAGGCATCGGCCAGTTCCGCGCGGAGCGAATCGAAATCGTCCGACGCTAGATCGTCAACCAGTCGGTCGCGGTCGAACGCGGTAACCAGCCGATCAGTCGTAAGCCGATACTCGCGGAGCGTGCCGGCCGTCAACTCGCCGGCGTCCAGCTTGCGTTTTTTGGCGTTGAGAAATCGGTTGCAAAGGTCTCTGATTCGCAACCCTTCGCCCTTGACGCGGGGCGTCCGACCGGCGTAGAGGTCTTCGCGCTGCTCTTCATACAGTTCCAACGCTTCCTTCACACCGTCGCCCGGCAGCCGCTCCATTTTGCCGCCTCGAACGCGGCCCCAGCGGCCAAAGTACCGGACCTTGCCCTTGATCTTCTTTTGCCAAGCGCCGCTGACGTGGGGCGTAAGCGGGAAGTCGGGATACGGCTTGGGGGGCCAATCGGACCCAACTTTCCGAGCAGGGCGCTTTCGGGTAGACTTCTTGCTCATGGCGTCACCTCCGATGCAAATGGGATAGGTGTCGTCGCCCCGGTTGGCCCAACCGGCCGGGGCAACTTTTAACTACCCGAAATTATACCGGTAGTTAAAAGAGTAGTAAAGGCCCTCGGGCGAGAAGGCGGTTAGAACCAAAAAACCGCGTAAAACCCGGGATAAAAGACCTCGGAGAGGTGGCTGAGTGGTCGAAAGCGCGGGTTTGCTAAATCCGTGATCGCGTAAGTGATCCGCAGGTTCGAATCCTGTCCTCTCCGCTTAGTCGATTCATCTTTTGCGCTAAGTTGTTCACGTAGAACGACTTAGCGTTTCTTTTGCGCGGTCAAAATCCCTCCCTGGTGCACATTTGGTGCACAAACGGTGCATCGGGAGGTTTCAAATGGCGGTTTCGCGCCGGCGCAAGGGCCACCGGAAACGGGTAGGCCAGGTTTCGTACTATTTTCATCACGGTAGCTGGTACATCTATCATCGTGACGGCCCGCGGCAGGTCCGCCGCCGTGTGGCCGACACCGAAGAGGAGGCCGCACAGATCGCCGCACAGGTGAACGCTCAGCTGGCCGCCTCCCTGCCCACGGCGTTTTCCTTTACGCCCATTGACCTGCCCGAGCTTCGTCGGCGGTTTCTCGAATACCACGAACACGTGCTGCGCTCCTCGCTGGGCACGGTCCGCCGGTATCGTTCGGCGACTCAGCACCTCGAGAATTTCGTTCTGCAGCATGGGCGTACTCGGCCGGCCCACACGTTGGACGCGGAGGCATTCACCCGTTATCTCCGTTCAATCCGAATTGCCCCGAACGGACACGAGAACGCAAAACGACGGTCTCTGCGAGACAAGGGGGTTCGTTACGTCCTGGAGACATGCCGGTCGATGTACGCCTACGCGGCCCGCAAGCGACACCTGCCACCGTATGCCGACAATCCATTCGCCGGCTTGGGCGGAAAACGATTCAAAGTCGAAGATGCGAAACCGATTTACGTCTTCGACGAGGGCACCGAAGCGAACTTCTTGTCCAACGCCGACGATTGGTCTTTTCCGATCCATTTCGTTCTTGCCAAGACTGGCATGCGTCCCGGCGAACTGATCCACCTGCTCATCGAGGACCTAGACCTTGCATCAGGATGGCTGCGCATCTCCAACAAACCCGAGCTGGGCTGGCGAATCAAGACTCGGCGTGAACGCGATATCCCGCTCGCAGATGAGGTGATCGGCGTCTTGCGCCGTGTCGTTGGAGGTCGGGCACACGGCCCGGTCTTCGTTCGCCAGCGGTTCGATGCCTCGGTGCTGCCGCTGGCCGGCGTCGACCGCGATGAACTAACCCACGCCCTGGAAGATCGCCTTGCCGACGCTGAGGGCCAGTCCGACTCGCCACTTACCCGTGAGCGGCAAGCCAAGATCGCGCGGTCCGTGTGGCGCGATGCGGGCGTCGTCAGGGCAGACGCTGTCCGCAATTCGTACATACGGATCATGCAGGTCCTCGGCACCCCGCGCGCCACATGTCCCAAGAGTTGGCGGCACACATTTGCGACGTTGCTTCAGGATGCCGGCGTGGACCCGTTAGTCCGGCAGATCACGTTGGGGCACGCGCCAACCAACGGCGCCGAGGGCGCCCTGGGGATGACTGCCGTCTACACCCATACCCGACCGGAAACGCAGAAGCGGGAGGTCGTCCGCGCGCTACGGCTTTGGCCGAATTCCCTTCAACTCGCTCGTCATTGGTCACAAGGAGGTGCATCATGCCAATAACCAACGTACCGCTGATTCCCCGCGATCCGAATGGAAAGCTTGTCGTCGTGGTGATCGGCCGCATATCCACGCCCGATCAAAACAAGGAGAACATCGACGCATCCTACCGCGTCGTGAAATCGTATCTGGCCGATATCTATGACGGCGAGATGGACATCCGATTCCTCGGTGAACAGGCCAGCGGAATGCTGACCGACCGATCCACGATCCGCGAGGCGGAGGATCTCGTTAACCGCGGCATCGTCGACCTTGTTATCTCAGAGGATCTATCGCGAATCTACCGAAATCCGCGACATCAGTACAACTTCGTGCAGGATGCGGTGGACGCGGGAACCAGGTTGATCTGCATCGGAGACAATCTGGACACGGCCGACGAAAACTGGGAAGTGAGCATGGGCACCGCAGCCCTTCGGCACGGCCTGCTCATTCCCGACACCCGCCGCCGCATTCGTCGCACGGCGACCGATTCATTTCACAAAGGAGGGCAAGTTACCAAGGTCAAGTATGGCTATCGAAAACTGACCAAGGAGGAAGCGGCTTCTGGCGAATTTGGTCCCGAGGGGTTGCGGATGGCCAAGGTGGGCGAATGCACGCCGGTCATACACGAGATGCGTCGTCGTCTGATGAAAGATCGGATGGTGGCGCCCGTCGTCGACTGGCTCAACGATGAGGGCATCTCCCCAGGTCCTTACGTCAAGAAGGGGCGTTGGTCTAGGTCGGGGCTGAAAGAACTCATGCGAGACCCGATTCTCAGCGGCACGCGTATGTTTCGCGATACGCTTTATTCACCCATCTTCAAGACCGGCAAGCATCGTCGTAGCAAGAATCCCCAACCCGAATTCGAGCAGTGTCCGGAACTAGCCCACATGACCTTGGAGGAGCAAAAGTCCATGCTGGATGCGATGGACTGGACGTTGAACAAGGGTGAGCCGGTTGACGCACCACGACATCCGCGAGCCGGCATACCGCGGAGCCGTTCAATTTGGCCAGGGCAGTCCGCGACGTGTGCCATCTGTACCGGACGTATGTACGTGATGGGCGATCACATGCGATGTGAGAAGTCGCTCAAGATCAACGGCAAGGCCTGCTGGAATCACGTCCAGGCTCCGGTGGAACTGACGCGTACTCTGACCGTCGATTGGTTGCTGTCGCAATTCGAGCGAAACCCCGCTTGTCGTGAGGCGTTTGTGGACGCGGCCTGGGAGACGATACAGTTGGCTCGCCAGCGTTCGCGTCAATCTCAAGGCACCAGACGCACGGAGATCAATTCGCTCGAAAAGCAGACGAAGCGATTGGTCGACGCGATTTCCGAGGGAGGTGAGTTGAAAACATTGGTTGAGGCGCTAGCAACCGCTGAGAATCGTATCAAGGAGTTGCAAAGCGAAGGCGATGACGAAGCTGAAATCGCAGCGGAGTTTCAAGGTCTTAATTCCCGAGACGAGGTCAATTCGAAGATCGATGAAGCACTGCGGACTCTGGCCAGCAGTTCGTTTGAATTTGCCGAAACGCTACGGCGCTATTTTCCATATTTTGTGATCCAGCCGGTTCAGGCCCTTGACACGGGCCAAGTACGGGCACGGGCCAAGTTGCGATTCGTCAGCGACATCTTGCCGGAACACACCACGGGCGAGAAGGGGGAACCAGAGAGCACTCAGGAAATCGAGTTGGTGTGGGATCTGTTCGATCCGCCGGTTCACATTCAGGCAATTCCCGTCTACTTGGAATTGAAAGCGAAGGCCCGCAAGAAAGGTCGCAAGATAAGTTTGAAAAAGATGCAGGAAATATCGGGAATCAACTTTATGGCGTTCAAGCGGGCCGGCGCGTATATCCGCCTGATGGAACAAGCGGGCACGGACGACCCCTACATCGAACTGGTAGAGCGGCCGCACAACGCGTCTCGCTGGCGCTAGCGTAACGGATTGAACGTAATTGACCATGCGCTGTGGAGTGACCGCCGAAAAATAAACTGCTTCCTATTCCAGAGTCACAGCGTGACTTGTTGGACTACAACTCCCGCTGTGGTCGTCGTCATGGCGCGATGGCCCGCGAGTCAAGATACCGATACGGGCTCTTTGCGTGATGAAACTCGTCCAAGAGAATCTTCCGAACTTCATCCGGCTCAAGCCAGGTCCATCCGGAAATGTTGGCCCTCGTTTCGTCGTCGAGGAAGTCCAGGCCGCCGCGTGCGTCAATGCCGCACTGATCGGTCACGATGTATCGATCATGAAAATTCTCTTGGCCGGCTCTATTTGCCCAGAGACTGACGCAAAAGGTGTGGCCGAAATGCGACGCTACCTGCTTCAATTTTACTTCCCACCTGTCGAGTCGGTCGGCGACAGACTCCCGGTGGTCGCGTCTGGGGTCGTTTCGTGGGTCACCCGTGTGGATGTGAATGATGCCCGGGTGCTGGGCGCCGTCGTGCTTCCCCAGCGACGCCGCACAATGCT
>JADFKK010000452.1 GCA_022564995.1 Planctomycetota bacterium
TCTCTTTGACCAGGTTGACGATTTCCTCGCACTCTTCAATCGTGGTCGCCATCGGCACGGTACACATGACATGCTTGCCGGCCTTCAATGCGGCGATTGAATGCGGGGCATGGTCGGATATCGGCGAGTTGATGTGGACGAAATCAATCTCCGGGTCGGCCAGCACGTCGTCGTAGCTGGTGTAACGCTTCTCGATCCCAAAGGCGTCGCCGACCTTGTTGAGCTCCGTCTCGTTGCGGCGGCAGATCGCCCCGATGTTGCCCAGCGGGTGGGCCTGATAGATCGGAATGAACTCCGCCCCAAAACCGAGGCCAATAATCGCTACGTTGAATGCTTTATCGCTCACAAAATGGTTCCTCCATTGATTTCATAAAGCCGCGACCGTTGGTCGCGCCTGTAATACAAACGCTGTCCCGGACGCCTCTATTCATCGCCGTCGGAGACGCCTCCTACAGATCCGAAAAAACGCTCTTGATGTCCAGCCCGTCACCCATCTCTTTTTGCAATTCCAAGAATCGGGCGAACAAACGCTTGATGATCGGCTTCGACTCGGTGCTGGCGGCCAAGTCCCTCATCTCCAGCGGATCGTTCTTGAGGTTGTACAGCCGGGCGCGTTTGATCTTGGGATACAGGATCAGCTTGTAATCGCCCTCGGTGACCGATCGCTGCACCTTCAGGTAGGCTCCGTACAGCGCGCCGTACGACGACTTCTTCGTTTCGCCCCGCAGCAGCGGCAGCAGGCTGTTGAATTCGACGTGCCTGGGTTTCTCGACGCCGGCCAGTTCCAGCGTGGTCGGCATCACGTCCTGCAAATAAATCCAGGCGTCGTTCTTGGCGCCCTTGGCGATGCCCGGCCCGACGGCGATAAACGGCACCCGCACACTGTGATCGTACAGATTCTGCTTGCCCATCAATCCGTGCTGCCCCACGGCCAGCCCGTGATCGGCGGTGAAGAAGATGTAAGTGTTATCGGCTTTGCCAGAGGCCTCCAATGCGTCGAGAATTCGCCCGATCTGCACGTCCATGTGCGTAATGATCGCGTAGTATTCCTGCCGGTTGACCTTCACCGCGCGCCGGGTTCGCGGAAACGGTGCCAGACGTTCATCGCGCAGATTCTTGCCACAGCCGATGGCGTCTTTGTACGGATAGAGCGGCAGGTAATTCTTCGGCACGCGGACCTTGTCGAGCGGATATTTATCGACAAACTTCTTGGGCGATTGCCGCGGATCGTGCGGGGAATTGAACGCCAGATACATGAAAAACGGTTTGTCGCTTTTGCCGGCGTGCTTGAGATACGTCTCGGCGTCGTCGCCCAGCACCTCGCTCCAGTGTTTGCCGCCTTTCCAATAGCCGCCGAACTTTTCGTCCCACGGCGTCCACACGTCGGGCTGTCCGTCGATCGGCCGGTTGTAACCCTGCTTGGTTTGATTCGGCATCCCGGGGCGAACATGCACCGTGTGGTCGAAGGCCGCCGCGGCGTTGGCCCGCACGTGCCACTTGCCGGTCATGTAGGTTTCGTATCCGGCCTTTTTCATGTACTCCGACCAGAACCGCCCGGCCTTTCGCTCTTTCTCGGTGCTACTATAGACCCGGTTGGCGTGCCAGATGAAGCGGCCCGTGTTGAGCATCGTGCGGCTGGCCACACAGACGGCCCCGCTCCAGGAGCCCTGGTTGTAAGCGTGCGTGAACGTGGTGCCCTGTTTGACCAGCCGGTCGAGATTCGGCGTCTCGATCTCGTCGTTGCCCAGCGAGCGAATCGTGCTGAAACACTGATCGTCGGCAAAGATAAACAGAATGTTGGGCTGCTTAGCGACTTTTTCATCCGCGCCAAACGCATCGGCCGCGGGCGGCGCGAAAAGAATCAATAGCAAACAGGCGATTCGTCGCAAGATCATGTCGAATCCTAACTTGATAAGAATCTCACCTCAAAGCTTGTAAAGCCGCGACCAGTGGTCGCGTCCGCTAACCCATTCATCGCCCCCAGTGTAAGACGCCGCCGCCAAGATCGCAAGAATCCACAGACCACAGCGGAACTCTTTCCCGTCGAATTCGTCCAACCCTCCAGCCACGGGCCGCCCCGCGGCCATAATTGCGCTGGCGTCTGCTGAAACCGGCCGGACGCGGTTGGGGTAGAAACTGACAGGGTGGCTGGAGTTGAGATGGGGTGGCTGGTGGCTGAGCTTGCGAAGCCCCAGACCCTTTCCGCCTGGGGCTTCGCAAGCTCAGCCACCAGCCACCCGTCTCGCCATTGTAAACAAAGGAGTCAGGGCCGTGTCACGAAAACCCAACCAGTTACTCAGCCACCCGCTCACCGTGCTGCTGACTGCCGTCGTAGTCTTGGCCACCACGGTCGTCACCCACGCCGAGCGTCCGCCGGCCACCAAGCTGCTGCCGATCGAAACGGTGGCCTTCATCCGTATTGCCGATGCGCCCGAATTGGCCGAGAAACTTCTCGACACCAACTTTGGCCGCATGGGCAG
>JADFKK010000453.1 GCA_022564995.1 Planctomycetota bacterium
ACTGAGCCCTTGATCTGCCCCACCGCCCACTTCACAGTTCAACTGAGCATCCATAGCGCCATGTCAGTGGCGCATCGAATCGCAAGGAAACCCCATGAATCTAGCCGAGAGACTCCGCGAATACATCCAGGCCTGTTTCACGGGCCTGTGGATTGAATCCCACGAACACGAAGATGCCCTGGCTGAGATCGCCCAGCTTTGTCGCGACGAAGACTGGCGGCTAGCGACCTGGGACATTGATGCCGGCCTTAGCGTCCCCGGACAAGCTGGTGACGCCGAGCCGAGCGGTTCCGATCCACTGGCCGCGATCCGTGCGGTCAGTGCCTTGGCCACGGCGGACGGGACGGCCATTCTAGTGCTACAGAACTTCCACCGCCTTATGCAATCTGCAGAGATCGTGCAGGCTCTCGCCCGGCAAATCAACGCCGGCAAGCAGAACCGCACGTTCGTTGTCGTTCTGCCTTCGCGCGATGCGGCGGCAGGGCAGCAACGATCCGCTCAAGAGGCCACGGGGCGTGTTGCTGTTGTCGCCACCGGGTTGTGGCAAGAGCCAGTTTTGTAAGGCACTCGGTAACGAAACGGGTCGGCCCACGCTCGTCCTCGACGTGGGTGCGCTGATGGGTAGCCTGGTCGGACAGACCGAACAGCGCACGCGTCATGCACTGAAAATCGCCGATGCCATGGCGCCCTGTGTGCTGATGGTAGACGAGATCGAAAAAGCGCTGAGCGGCGCGGCAAGTTCCGGGCAAACCGACTCGGGCGTATCGTCGAGGTTGTTTGGCAGTTTGCTGACCTGGCTCAACGATCACACGAGCGACGTGTTCTTCGTGGCGACGTGCAATGATATCAGCAAGCTACCGCCAGAGTTCTCCAGGGCCGAAAGGTTTGACAGTGTTTTCTTCGTGGATCTGCCGACACGAGAGCAACGACGGGCGATCTGGAACATTTGCCTCCTCACCAGAATCTGTGGGTTAATTTCGGCCATCGCGCCATAAGCTGTTGTTCAGAAACACCTTGCGCTGGTCGGGGCGGTAAGTTTTTCGACAGTGAGAAACCCAGTACGGGTTCCTCTTCTCTATTCGCGCCCGACAGAGAAGAGGAACCCGTATTGGCCAGTTCGTTTCACCCGTGAATCCCGGAGTAACCTCCGCTGTCTTGTCCTGCCATGCCTCAAGGAATCCAACCGTAAACTCGCTATTCCATCCTCGGTTCACCCACAGATTCTGGTGAAGAACCAAACAATCAAACCCCGGAGGTGGTCCATGGCCAACAACTATTTGCAATTCTCAGAAGTGATCCCGCAGCTCACGACGCAGGAAGCCGACTGGTTGCGAACGCAGCTAGAAGTCGTCTGCGTGTTTGGTGAGCACGAGCACCCTGAGGATAAGTTGCCTCCGGGACTGGATCGTGACAAGGCCGATTGGATCGGCTGCCGAGCGTATCGCGACATGCCGGGCTACGATCCGGAGTGGGGCGAGGACGCGGGCTTCCTGTTCGACGTCGAGTGGGATTTTCCGGCGTTCGAGCCGCCGGATTATCTGCGACAACTCAGTCCCGAGCTGTACCGGCAGGAATGCCAACGGGTTCAAGCCCGCTTCGATGAGGCCGTGCGGCTGGCGGAGGAGGCGTTTCTCAGCGAACTGGCCAAGCTCGTCTCGCACCTGACCGACCGGCTCTCCGGCAGTGAGGACGGCAAGCCTAAAGTCTTTCGCGATTCGGCCGTCGAAAACCTGCGGGGCTTCTTCGAGCGGTTCCGGCAACTGAACATCGGCAGCAACGAACAGCTCGATGAACTGGTTGGCCAGTGCCAGCAGATCGTCCAGGGCATTCAGCCTCAGGATCTGCGCGACCGGCAATCGTTACGTCAGCACGTAAGTACGCAGCTCTCGGGCGTGCAGTCGGTGCTTGACGGCCTGCTGGTGGATCGCCCCCGGCGAAACATCTTGCGGAGACCCAAATAATCGGAGGAGTCCATCATGCAGCTTGTCGTTGATTCCGCCGGAGTCGTCCGCTGCGTTTACGACGAGACGATCGATCTCTCTTCTCTCGGCTCCCCTCGCATCGCACGCGCCTCGCACGTCGAGCCCGACGCGCAGGGACTCTGGCATGCCGATCTGTCGCCGGTCGGCGGACCGACGTTAGGCCCATTCGCCCGTCGCAGTGAGGCGCTCGTGGCCGAGCGGTGTTGGCTGGAAGCCCATTTGTCAAACTCCAGCCACCGCCGCTAAATCATGGTGACACGCGCTGAAGTGTTTTCTGCGCCCCCGGTACGGCCATGGGCTGCGCCGAGGGTGTTGTTTGTTCACCCATTACCTTCTTGAAGGAGGACCGTTGTGACCCAAGCCGAACTGGACCAAGCCGTGGCTCGGGCGACGGGCGAATCCGTCGTCACCATCGCCCAGCATGGATTTGTGCCGCTGACGCCCGTCCCTCAAGAGCGCGAGCCGCTCACGGTCGATTGGGACGAGGTTGACGCC
>JADFKK010000294.1 GCA_022564995.1 Planctomycetota bacterium
ATTCACCGACCCGGTCACGTCCGTGGTGCGGAAGTAAAACTGCGGGCGGTAGCCGGAGAAGAACGGCGTCTTGCGACCCCCTTCTTCCTTCGACAGCACGTAGACTTCGCCCTCGAACTTGGTGTGCGGCGTAATCGATCCCGGCTTGGCCAACACCTGACCGCGCTGGATCTCCTCCCGCTTGATGCCTCGCAGCAGCAGCCCGACGTTGTCGCCGGCCTGACCCTGATCGAGCGTCTTGTTGAACATCTCGACGCCCGTGCAGATCGTCTTGCGCGACTCGTTGGTCAGGCCGACGATCTCCACTTCTTCGCCGACCTTGACCATGCCCTGTTCGATTCGTCCGGTGGCGACCGTGCCGCGGCCTTCGATCGAGAAGACATCTTCGATCGCCATTAACAGCGGCTTGTCGATCTCTCGCGGCGGCTGGGGAATCGTCTCGTCGACAGCCTTGAGCAGTTCGGCGATGCACTTATTGGCGGCCTCGTCGTCCGGATTGTTGTAGGCCGCCAGCGCGGCGCCCTGAATAATCGGGATGTCGTCTCCAGGAAATCCGTACTTCGAGAGCAGCTCGCGAATCTCCAACTCGACCAGCTCGAGGATTTCGTCGTCGTCGACCAAGTCGACCTTGTTCAGAAACACCACCAACGCCGGCACGTTCACCTGGCGCGCCAACAGGATGTGCTCGCGGGTCTGCGGCATCGGGCCATCGGCAGCCGAGACCACCAAGATCGCGCCGTCCATTTGGGCAGCACCGGTGATCATGTTTTTGATAAAGTCGGCGTGGCCCGGGCAGTCAATGTGGGCATAGTGTCGATTTTCGGTTTCGTATTCACAATGGGCCACCGCGATGGTAACCGTCTTGGTAGCGTCGCGCACGGTGCCGCCCTTGGCGATATCGGCGTACGACTTGTACTTTGCCATTCCCTTTTTCGCCTGCACCGCCAGAATGGCCCCCGTGAGGGTCGTCTTGCCGTGATCGATGTGACCGATCGTGCCGACGTTACAGTGGGGCTTCGTCCGTTCAAATGTCTCTTTGGCCATTATTACTCCCTACCATGATCTCTGCTGGAGTGAGGGCCTTCGCGGGCCCCTTGAAAATGATTCGGTTCAACGTACAAAAAATTACATCACTTGCGAGAGCTTTCGGTGGGGATCGAACCCACGACCTCTTCATTACCAATGAAGTGCTCTACCACTGAGCTACGAAAGCAGATGACCCCTCACGACCGCTACGTTAATCGAGAGCGGGTGAAGGGAATCGAACCCTCGTCGTCAGCTTGGAAGGCTGTCGCTCTACCATTGAGCTACACCCGCTTGTTCACCCATGCCCAATGGTCACAAATGTCCAATGCTCAAGCCCCAATGACCAATGCACTTTCATTGGTTATTGGGATTTGGTCATTCGTCATCTTCGTTAGTCAATGGTCATTCGTCATGCGTCATTTTCTAATGGGGGGTGCGGGATTCGAACCTGCGAAGGCATAGCCATCAGATTTACAGTCTGACCCCTTTGACCGCTCGGGAAACCCCCCTCGAACTCGCCGCGCGACGAGCTAGCGGAGGGATTCGAACCCACGACCTGTTGATTACAAATCAACTGCTCTGCCAACTGAGCTACGCTAGCCTCTTTTTCAACACCCCACACCAAGCCACCGCCACAACACCCGCCGACTCGATGCACGGCGAATATCACTGCCGCGCAAACTCCCAAATATACGCAACTATCGTCGCTCCGCAAGGCGGGCTCGCCCTCAGGCCACCTAACAGAGACAAAAAAATTAGGGAGGCCGTCGAGAGCCACAGAAAAGACACCCAGAAGCGCCCACGCGTTCGCTTCGCGCGTGCGGTGACGGGTGACTTTTCCGCTAGCTGTCGCAGCCTCCCTTGTGGTTAGATCCCCTGTCTTGGGGAGCCCATGAAAACACCCCGCCCAATCAACGCGGGCGGGGCGAACTGGTTCGTCGCCTGAATCTACCAAAAACGGATCTAGTCGGGAAGGTCTATCTTCGCCTCTTGGGCGGCCAATCGCAGTTTATTTAGAGCCCGCACTTCGATCTGCCGGATGCGCTCTTTCGTGACCCCCATTTCCGCCCCAACCTCTTTCAGGGTAAGAGGTTCGCGAGAGTGATCCAAGCCGAATCGGTGGATGATGATGGCCTGTTCCCGACTATCGAGCGTGTCGAGAATCCGTCCGACTTCTCCCACCCGCTGATTTTGGGCCAATTCCTGTCCGAAATGATCCGAGCGATGCTCCGCCGCCAACGAGAATGCTTCGTCCTGACTCGTGCGGAAACGATCGCGGTGTTTGTACTCGCCGGGGATCGTGCGGGCGAAATTCTTCATGATCGCCCACGAGGCGTACGTGCTGAACTTGAAACCGCGGGCATAATCGAATTTCTCGGCCGCGCGGATCAACGACATGTTGCCGTCGCTAATCAGCTCGAAGAAATTGTCAGCCGGATCGACGTGCCGCTTGGCTATCGAAACAACCAGCCGCAGATTTGCCTGGATGATCTGGTTTTTCACCGTCACGACCTGATCGTAGAGTTTTTGCACCGCGTCCATCTCGCTGCTCTTGGCGGTGGCCGGATCAATCGATTTGCGCAGTTTCGTAGCACGGTATTTCAGGTAATTGAACATGCGGAACAGGTGCCGTTCCTGCTCTCGCGAGAGCAGCGGAACGTCATACAGGCTGGCCAAATAGGGCGGCAACCCCTTGGGAACGCGGGCTTTTTTAACCGACGTGTCGCTCAGGGGCATCGGGGCGAGAATCCGCCGCTCGGCTCCGCGGCGGCGAAATTCATCGTTCGGCATGAAATCCAGGGGCAACTCCAATATCCGATCGGCGCGCATCTCGTTAATCACACGATAAACGCTCGTCTTCGTGCGGCAATACTGCTTGGCCAGCGCTTCGACCGCCTCGCCACGCCGGTATTGCTGATAGATCTTGGCCTTAATCTCCTCCGTCAGAGGGCCGCTTGCGCCCGGGAATACCTCCTCATTCGGATGGTCCTTGTCAAACTGCCGGAGGGTGTAGCGAATCGTCTCGACGCTGCGACTGCAGTGTTTCGCCAGCCGCTTGGTCACCTCGGCAGGGCAACCGCCGGCCCGGGCCAATCGCCGCGCCCGCTGGACGATTTCCTGACGCTCCTGGTCGGTCAACTGGCTGAATTTTCGTCCACGCTGCACGCGGTCCCTGTTATCGGCAACGAACCGTTCGATCGAACTCTTGAGGAAGCCGACTCGCTTGCGGCGGCCGAACATGAATCGCCGGCTAACGAGGCCCTGCTGGCGCCAGCGGGAAATCGTCTTGGTCGAGACCTGAAAGGCCTTGCTCAACTCGCTGACCGTGAGCACCGGCTCTCCCGCATCCTCCACGCACATATTCGCCGAATCGGACATGTCTTCGACAAACAGCCGCAGATCGTGCCCGGCGTCTTCACCCGTGAGCTTGGTATTGGGAAACGACGTGGGCCGAAAGTCGGTCAGGCGATAGCACAAATACTCGTAGGTATAGGTTCGCCGGGGCTGCAACTCGCCCAGCAGCTTTTCCGCCCGATTGATCTGCTCGAGCTTTTTCGCCCGGGGCGCGTAGCGGATCTGTTGATCTCGCAATTGGCTGATGATGGGTGATCGGTAATCAGTACGCATGAGTTTACTCCCCTCGCTATGGTCCGACCGGTGTTCCACGCGACCCATGTCGCCCGGCCGAACTGCCTCCGTCTCTGCCCTGTGTGAAAAAGCTGCCTACTATTTGCCCGCGTAGCAGCTCCGCCTGCTCCTATAGTCCCTGCTGGCATTACCTGCTGTACGGTGGATAGGTCCGAATGGGTCACCAGAATGTTCGCGCTGTTACCTGTGATTATTGCCGTTTGCCCCGTTTTTCGCCTGAAATCGGCAGGTATTTTTACCCGCCCTACCCATACCTCGAATCCTATCACCTTTGCCTTTAATAGTTTACATCAATTCGGCCGGGTGCTAGCTGGAGTTTGGCCAGGTTGTTCTATGCTCTGTTCCCACAATGCCGACGACTTTACCCAAACGTCCTATTTTAACCCGTAGAACCCGCCTGCCGGGCGGGATTCCAAGTGGCACGGGCGTCCCGCCGGTGAATCACAGCCGAGACGCCCGTGTCACCTCCCGTAGGCCGCGGCGTCTCATCGCGCCGTCTGTAGGAGGCGTCTCCGACGGCGACCCACGACCCATCGGACCATCGCCGAAAACATTGCCGACCGAGTCGCCTCCTCCAGCCTCCATCGCCGCGGCAAGCCGGCGGCCGACACCCGCCGCCGGACCAAATCACGCCCCTAACACTCCGGCGTGCCGTCGATGGTGTCGCAGCCGAGGCCGCCGCTGATGGTGTCGGTGCCGGCATCGTAGACCCCGTCTGCCGGGCGGGATCTAGCCGCAGCGCGTCGCCCCGCAGGAGCCGCTTAGGCGATGGTCACCGTCAAATCATCGTTGCCGGTGATGTCGGTGCCGGAGGGCGAGCCGCCGGTGATGAGGAACTCATAGCCGTTAATTAGATCGGAGGGCAGGTTGTTCTCGTCGAGCGGCGTGACCATGTCGACGCGAATTTGCTCCTGCAAGCGCACGTCGTCGTACACCCTAAACTCGTAGATCGTGCCGTCGAAAATCTCGCCGGCCGTTTGGTAATCGGCCGTGCCGACGTCTTCGATCCGCTGGCCCAGCGTGAACACCCCGCCCGTGGCGACCGACCCGGTGGCGAACGTCTGCGTGCCGATACTCGTGCCGTCGACGTAGACTTCGACTTCGCCCGTGACACTGTCCCAAGTCAGAGCTAAGTGATGAATGGCGCCGTTGAACAGGTCGTTTCCAGAGACCAGTAGGCCGCCGGCTTGCCGCGGCGTCACCTGTAGGAGGCGTCTCCGACGGCGATCAACGGACCATCGCCGCGAAAATCGCCGACAGAGTCGCCTCCTACAGATTCATGCGCCGCGACAAGCCGGCGGCCTACGCCGACAAGGCGAACAGAACGGGAGTCGACCTGCCAAGATAAGTTCGCACCTCGTCGTAAATCCGCGCCTCCAGAATCGAGCCCTGGAATATCTGCTCGGTGTCGAATCCAAAGGTCGGAGCCGTTGCGTTGTCGGGCTCCTGGCCCAGCATGAACGTGCCGCCCTTGTTTTCGCTACCGTTGTCAACCACTTGCGCCGTCGTCAGCGCGTCGTGCGAAAACATCATTTCCACCGTCAACCGGTTCGACGAAAATCCGTCGTAGCTCGTATCGAGCAAGTTGTCGCCCGTCTCCGCGCCCGCGTTCAATTCGGCGCCGTAACTGTTCAAGGAAACATCCATGTGCATGCCCCCGACCAGATCCGCTCCAGAAGTCAAGTTCGAGCCGACCCGCATCTGCCAGGCATGAACCAAATCCGCGGCCAGGGCCGCCGGGTCGATCGGCGTGATCATGTCGGTCACAATCTCCGCGTCGGTCCGAATGTCGTCAAACACCCGCACGTCGCTGATCTCGGTGGTCCAAATCTGCTCGACATTGAATCCAAAATCCCCTTCGGTCAGATTGTCGGGCTCCTGTCCCAGGAAAAACGTGCCGCCCGAGGTGACCACGCCGGGCTCTTCGCTATTCGGGAAATTCGAAGCCCAGCCGTTGACAGACACACCGTCGAAGAAGACCTCGGCGGCTTTGATGCCGTCGTAGACCAGGGTGATATGATGCGGAGCCCCGTCAAACAGGTCGAGCACGTCATTACCTTGGGCCAGCGTCAGGCTACTGCTGCCATTGATTTTCAGCTTCATCTTGCTCTCGGACTGCTGGACATACAATAACAAGGAGTTATCCGAACTGCTGGTCGCATAAGCAATCAGGGGCGTGATCAGGACCGAGGTGATGGCGTCCGAGGCAAACGTGAACTCAATCGTCAGCTCGCTCGACGAAAATCCCGAAAAGCTACGAAGGATCCCATAGTCGTCGGTGTTGGCCCCTTGGTTGAGGAGCAGCCCCACGCCCTGGTTCGTCATCTCAAAGTGCTTGGTCCCCGCGATGGCGAGGCCCGAGACCAGCACGCCGGCCCCGCGGAATTCCCAGGCATGAACCAGCCCACTCGGCAGCGAGGCCGGATTGAGCGCGGTCGTCGCGTCGCTTTCAATCTCGGCCTCCGTGCGCACCTCGTCGTAAATCCGCACCTCGAAAATCGAGCCCTGGAAAATCTGCTCGACGTCGAAGCCGAAGGTCGGCGCCGTCTCGTTGTCGGGCTCTTGGCCCAGCATAAACGTGCCGCCCTTGTTGTCGCTGCCGTCGTCGACCACCTGAAACGCAAACGTCTGCGTGCCGATCGACTCGCCGTCCACGAAGACCTCGGCCGTGCCGTCGGAGCTGTTGTAGGTTACCGCCAGATGATGCTTTATGCCGTTGAACAGGCCGGTCACGTTGGCGCCGGAGGCCATCGTTTTCGTGACGTCGTTGATGGACAGCTTCATGTTGTTGGGCGAATCTTTCTCGACGAACAACGTAAAGGCCTCCGTCTTGTCGTCCGTGACGTAGGCGAAGATCGGCACCCCCGCGCTGGTGCCCGAGGTAATTTCGTCGGACTTGAACGTCACCTCGATCGTCACCGCCGTCGACGATAGCCCCAGGAATTCGTCCGAGAGGGCCACGTCGCCCGTGACGCCAAAGTTGAGCTGCAGCCCGGGGTCGAAGAAAAAACTCCAACTTCTCGGCGTCACGACGGCGCCGCCGACCACTTTGGTAATGTCGCCGGCGTCGCGTGCCACGTCGACGAAGACCGTGCCGGGAATCAGCCCGCTGACGGGCCATTTCCAGATGCCGGTCATGATTTTTTCGGGCGTGCCGACGGTGGCAAAGTTGCCGCCGGGGCCCGAGACCACCATGTCGCTGGCACCAACCCCCGTGACCGCCTCTCTAAAGTCGACGAAGATGTCGCGCTCAGGCCCAAACCACTCGACCTTTTCACCGGGCTTGGGGTCGACGACGGCCGCTAGCGGCGCCGGCGAGGGCTCTGGGCCCGGCCCGGTCCAGGCGGCCAGCAGCACGGTCAGGTCCGCGAAGTTGATCAACGTGGTGTCCGCTTCGACGAGGTTCCCGTCGATTTGCGTCGTGCCGGGCTTATTCCAGTTGGCCAGCAGAATCGTCAAGTCCTGGAAACTGATATAGGCGTCGCGGTTCAGATCGGAGATACTGGTCACGATGATGTCGGTGCCGGCGCCCGCCTGGTAGAGATGGACCTGTTGGGCGGCTTGGGAACCGCTAAACCGGTTGGGAGTTTGCGCATGCGCCGAACGGTTGGAGTCGAACTCCGAGACGGTATAGAAGTCGGTACTGTCGTTGTCGAAGGCGATCGACTCGCGATTGCCCCGTTCGTACACGGCGATCACGGCCACGGGCTCCCCTTGGAGCATGTCGATCATGTCGACGTTGGTCGTGGCCCGCTTATAGTGATAAATGGTCCGGTCGGTCCGCACCAACACCTCTAAACCGTCCGACGAAATGTCCATTCCGGAGACCGCAAAGCGGGAGTTGATGTCTAAACCAATGGTCCAAACCGCTGGAAAGTCAAGCGCTCCAAGGTCAGTGACTACCTTCGACGTCGGCGCAGTTTGGTCGATTGAATCCCAGTCTTCGGCCGCCGAAAGTGCCGAAACATCGATCTGATAGAGATGGGCCACGTCCCTTGTCCGCTCGCGCTTGGAGATGATAAAGATGTCGCCGGTGTGCGGTTCGACCATCATCGCCTCGGCGTCGGGATCATCCATTGGATAAGTGAACACAATCCGCTCGATAGCGGTGTCGGCAATCGTACCGTGACTCCCGGACGAACTTGGTGGGTCCGTGCCGTTGACCGAGGGTTCCTCGAGGCGGAAGATGGTTTGGGCCACGTTGCCCCCGGTGGTGGCGTTGTCGCCGAATTCACCAATGTAAAGCCAATCCTTATCATCATCTTTGTAGTATGCCAAGTCCTCCCAGTCTTCGTTGTCCTCGACGTCAAGGGTCCAAAAACCCCAGTCATTACCAGTCGCTTTCTCATTCGCGTAGAGGCGCTCGGCGGACGAGCCTCCGCTGTCCTCGATCGTCCACATGACCGTGGGATGGGTTCGTCCGATGATCAACCCAGACGCCTCGTTCAATGAGCCGTTGTCGAGCGGGTCCACTTCCTGAAAGTCCTTGTAGCCGTTGCCGTCAATTACTTGATTTGCTTTGTAGGACTCGATGGTGTCGTCCCCGTCACCTCCGCTGATGATGTCGTCGCCGTCGCCGCCTTGGATGCTGTCATCCCCGTCGCCGCCGTTGATCAGGTCGTCGCCGTCGCCGCCCTTGATAATGTCGTTGCCGCCGAGGCCGCCGATCACGTCGCCCAGTTTGCTGCCCGTAATCGTGTCGACGCCCGAGCCGCCGCTGAGGATGATGCGACCGCTGACGAGGCCCGTGAAGTCGTCCGGGTCAACCGCCGACAGGTCGATCGTGTTCGTGCCGTCGCCGGCGTCGACGGTGATCGCCCGAACGGAGGCAGCAGTCACGGTCCCGAGATTCGTCGGACCAGATCCCTCAGTCCAGTCCCTATAAATCTGATTGCTGGGGCCGCTACCGGTGTCGATCGTGACATTGCCACCGCTCACGCCGATGATGATCGTGTCGTCTCTATCTGCCGCTCCCCCTACGGGTTCGTCCCCGTAAATGAAGAGCCGGAACTCTCCTTCGCGATCGAGTTCCATTTCGTTGTCGTCGATGGTCGTGTTAAAAACAGCTATCACTGCCAGCATTCGACGCTGCTCCAAGGGCTCTAGCATCAGGCGAGCGCGATAATCCACACGCGAACGAGAGGTCATGGTGGCGGCACGTTGTCCGATACGATTCCAAAGTTTTCGCAACATGATCGACTCCTTGAAATGGGATTCAGTAGATAAAACGTGCTAGAATCAGCCGCGACGCGCTAGCGTCCGGTTCTCGCAGCGGAACCGTGGGCTAGCGCCCAGCGGCTAATCCCAAGATTAAACCCTGACGAGGTGCTACCCCGCTACATTCAACCCACCTGATCTGCCAAAACATGGGATAGCCACCATTCAGCCCTCATTCAACTGCTCGTCGGTGCGGTTGATCGTAAGCTTCGCAGAAACCCATTACAATGACCTGGTTGAAAAAATATAAGAGTTTTTTGAGGCCGCTCGCTGAGTGTCATATTGGGACGAATGGGTGCTCTGCGGTAGCTGTTTTATGGCGCCGGAACTGCGCCCAACGTGAGCGGTAACTTTTGACTAGCCCAGGCGTTTACGCCTGGGATCCAATGCCCCAATCCCCATTTTTCTCGCCTTGTTCGGTGATTTTTTCTCACGATCACCAAATTGGCGCTGTCCCGGCACGCGCGGCCGCGGCTTGCCGCGGCGCCCAAAACTCGCTCCATTGACCCTGCCGCCGTGTTGACCATGGTGGGCACTGCGGATTGCGCGGTGGAAAAGTGTCGCCCTACAGGGATTAGGGTGCTCAAAATCCATCAAAGGGCCGTGAATTCCGCGACTATTTGTTTGCCATGGCCGGTCCGAGTGTTTATAATTCCGCTGGTGGCCCGTTTGGGGACATGATTCCAGAATCGGCCTGTACGGACGGTCGTTCAATTTACTGGGAACGTTATCGCCATGACGAATGACCCCCGTGCGAAATACAAGGTGTGCGGTATCGCTCTGCGACTACGTGTCGCTAAGAGCGCCTGCTTGTCGCTCGTGCTCGTTCTGACCTCCGCCACGGCGACCCGGGCGCAATCGATCTTTGAACGAAAACTCACCGCCTCCGACGCCTCACCGTCCGCTAGCTTCGGCATTTCCGTGGGCATCAGCGGCAATACGGCCGTGGTCGGGGCACGCGCAGCCCACAGCGCCGCATTCAACGAAGGCTCGGCCTACCTGTTCGACGCGAACACCGGCACAGAACTTTTCAAGCTTGCCGCCGCCGATCTCTTGCGGGGCGATGGGTTCGGCGCGTCCGCCGCGATCAGCGGCGACACGGCGATTGTCGGGGCTCCCGAACGACCTAATGACCCCGGTTCCGCCTACCTGTTCGACGTGACTACCGGCCAGGAACGCTTCAAGCTGACGCCTTCCGACGGATTGCTGGTCAAAGAGTTCGGTTCCTCCGTGGGCATCAGCGGGAACACGGCCATTGTCGGTTCAACCGACGATGACGATGACAACGAATTTTTCGCAGCGTACCTGTTCGACGTGACGACCGGCCAGGAACGGTTCAGGCTGTTCCCGGACGACGACGTGCCGCTCTCCAACTTCGGTTATTCGGTGGCCATTAGCGGCGAGACGGCCATTGTGGGGGCACGCGATGGCGATGTCAGCCGCAGCGGGGCGGCCTACCTGTTTGACGTACAGACCGGCCGCCAACTCTTCAAACTCACCCCCTCGGACGGTAGGGCGAACGACATTTTTGGCGACGCCGTGGCCATCAGCGGCAACACGGCCATCATCGGGGCGGCGCTCCACGGCGAGGCGGGCAACGAGACCGGCGCGGCCTACCTGTTTGACGTGACAACCGGGGAGCAGCTCTTCAAGCTGACGGCCTCGGACGGGGCGCAGGGGGACAACTTTGGCTGGTCCGTGGCGATCGACGGCAACACGGCCCTTGTCGGAGCCCTCGGCCACGACGACGAGGGCAGCTTCTCCGGCTCGGCTTACCTGTTCGACGTGATCACCGGTGAGGAACTCCTCAAGCTCACCGCCTCCGACGCCGCCGAGGGCGACTATTTCGGCACCGTGGGGATCAGCGGGAGCGTCTCGATCGTCGGCGCATACCGCGACGACGACGCCGGCACGGGCTCCGGCTCGGCCTACCTGTTCGTTTCCATCCCCGAACCCTCCTCTCTGCTCCTGGCGATCGTTGCGCTCCTCAGCCTGCTAATGATTCGTAGGCCGCCGGCTTGCCGCGGCGCCTGAGATCCGCAGCAAGCCGACGGGGCGCGACCAACGGTCGCGGCTTTATGGGTTGATTGCGCCGCGGCAAGCCGGCGGCCTACGGAAGCGGGCGTCTTAGTTGGCCGACGCGGAACGGGCGGACGGCGCGCTGGCGCGGCGGGGTGCGGCGTTCGGACATGGGAGATTCCAGGCGGATGATGTCGACGAGGAGATTCCGGCGCCGGGGCTGTGCCCACCCCGACAAGCGTCTGTCATTCTACCCAGTCGATCGGCGGTTGTCAGCAAAGAAAAAGCGGAAAGTGGAAAGAGCCAGATTTCTCTAGCCCCAAGCTCCTGACTGTAGGAGGCGTCTCCGACGGCGACCCATCGGCCATCGCCGTGAAAATCACCGACAGAGTCGCCTCCTACAGCCTCTCCTGCCGCCAACAACCAATCCGCCGGCCGAGCCGTTTCAGATACTTCACTGCGAGAAATGCTCGAAACCACAGCCGTCCCACCGACGGATCAATGGGTGGCCCTAATGTTCCAATTGCTGGTGGCGCGACCAACGGTCGCGGCTTTATGCGCCGCGGCAAGCCGGCGGCCTACGTTAGGGCAGATGGGC
>JADFKK010000295.1 GCA_022564995.1 Planctomycetota bacterium
CTTGTGTGTTTCCTCTAGGGCGGTGAGCCGCGTGACAGCCTCGCGTCGTCTTTCCGCGAAGCCGTCGCTCAGCACGATTGCGTCTTTCAGTTCGACCAACTCGCCGCGCAGCCGCGTGCGCTCGGCGACGTAAGGAAGCGCCTCGGAGATGCGTTCCAGACGACGCTTTTCGGCGCCCTTCTCAAGTAATTCTCGGCTGGTCTCCGCAAGCTTTTTCACGGCCTGATGATATGACCGGTCATGCTGTTCCCATTCGGCGCTGGTTAGCTGCGCCTCGGTGATTTGCTTGCGGGCCTGTTTGTACTTGGAAATGGTGTCGTTGATCTTGGGAAGCCGGCCTGTTGGTTTGAACAAGGCTTCCGCCTCGGCGGTGAGATCGATCCGCAGTTGTCGCAGATTACCCACGCCTGCCCCGGCGGAAAACAGGATATCGCCGAGGTCTCCCTTGCCCTTGACAATATCCTCGCCGCCGCTAATCAGTTCTTTATGGCTTAGGCCAAACCGCCGCTCAAAGGTTTCTTCGTCGATCCCGCCGAGGAATTGCGATAAACGTCCCGGCTCAATCGGCTCGTGATCTTCGCGGTCTCGTAGCGTATGCTTCGCGCCTTTGCGGCGAATACACTCCAGCGGATCGCCCTCGGACGGTTCCAGCTTTCCGCCGATACGCATATCTGCATAACGGTGAACGAAATTGTCGCCACTGTTATGCGGTATCCCATAGAAAAGCTGCCGCAGCGCGCGCAGCGCCGAGGTCTTGCCCGCTTCGTTGGGGCCATAGACCAGGTGCAGTCCAAAGTTGCCGGCGTCGAGCGGCAATGCAAGGTTGGTAAACGGACCGAAGGCGATCAGATCGAGCTTATGAATCTTCATTTCGCGGCCTCCTGTGTATGCCCATGCAGCCGGGCGACGAGCAGAGGATCGACTTGCTTGAGCGTCTCTCGCAGCCAGTCGCGAGAAGTTTCCGCCATAAACTTGTTGTTCTCGTCCCAGAAGTCACGCGGCAGTTTCTTGCGAAGGTCGTCGAACTGCGAGCTAAGTTCGTCCAGCTTTTCATCGTCGGACTCGCAGTGTTTAAGACGCTCAAGCAGATCCCCAAGCGGTCCGTCGGTCAACGTATCGCCGTCGAGCGGTTTTTCCGGCGAGGTGCGCCATTTCACTCGCTCGACCCACACACTGCCCAACGACACGTCGAGCGCGGCGGCGCGCATTTCGGCTTCCCATCGTCGTGGGTCGGCTCCGATGAGACGGTGGGCATCGCAATTGCCGCTAACGATCACACGCACGGCCATTGGCAGCGCGTCGTTGTTTTGGAGCAGCTTGCCGAGTTCAACGGAAAAGCGAATGACGACTTCTTCGGCTGAGGCAGCGCCCTCCGCGTTGATATCTAAAGTGTGCCAGCGAAATACATCGAGGGGCTCGAATCTCAAGTTGGCACCGTGCTTTTCATCGACCGTGACGACGTAACACCCTTTCTTGCCGTCCTCGCGGATGTGACGGCCTTGGATATTTCCGGAAAACACGACGTGCGGCTCATTGCACATGACCTCGGGGCTATGAATGTGGCCCAGCGCCCAATAGTCGTAGTCTTTGCTTTTCAGGTCATCGATTGAGCAGGGAGCGTATGGCTCGTGGCCTTCCAATCCGGAAAGCGACGTGTGCAGCAAACCAATGTTGTAATGCCCAGCCACCGCGAGGGGATACTCAACCGCGAGGTTACCCATCTCGTCCCGCTTGGCGAAGCCGCGCCCGTGAATGGCAACGCCCAATTCGTCCAGGCGCGACGACTTGACCGTCTCGGGCTCGATTGACGAAAGCCGCATCGCACTGCCGTCTCGGTTCTCTGGCAGCCGCAACGACTTGGTCATTTTGTTGGCCGCGTCGTGATTGCCCGAGATCAAGTAGACGGCGATGTTGGCATTCCGCAACTCCATCATTTGTCGATAGAAGAACAAGCCCGTGTTGTGGTCCTTCCAATTCCCGTCGTACACGTCGCCGGCGATAAGCACGAAGTCGACCTGCTCGTTTTTCGCCAATTGCACCAGATTCTCCAGCGCCCGGCGAGTCGCCCCGCGAATCTCGTCGACCGGTGCCCCCTCGTACTTCTCCAGTCCCTTGAGCGGGCTGTCGAGATGAATGTCGGCGGAGTGGATGAATTTGAACATGGAAACCTCTCCTGGGGGTAGGAGCTATTCTTCGTCCGGTTCGTGACACCGAATATTTCCGAGGTGAAGGTCGATCATATAGATGCCGAATCGTTCGAGGGCGGAAACCGCCATTCGCACCGCCGGCCAATCGTCCCCAAAAATCTCCGCGTGTTTCGCCTGGGTTTCAACGACTACTTCATCGGGGTAATCGGGGGGCTCGTCAAGATAGGCGCTGGCGAAGTCGAGCAGGAACGGGGGAGGGACCACACTCATCTCGATCGCCCAAAGGTCGTTGTCAAAGAGGTAAAGCTCGGGTACATCGAAACCGCACACGTTGCTGACGTTGTTCTCATCAAGCCGCAAATAGACGTCGCGTTCGTTTTTGTAGTGGTTTTCGCGCATGAAAACCTTGACGGCGGACGTGCGATCTGTAAAGAATACGACTCCTTGAGTGCCTGATCCTTCCTTCCGAATTCGGGCCGTTTGGTATCGACGGCAGTATTCGGCACATCTTGTTTCCAAATCACCGTGGAACGTATTCATGTCAACTGGCAACTCCAACGGATATTCACCGAAAGTCCGGGTGGAATTGGTCGTAAATGGGACGGTTTTCGACCTCGCCCAAGTGGGGCCGGAACGCGGGTACGTGCGGGAGCCACAGGATCTTCCTCCGTGTGACGGGGAATTGACGGTTTACGTCGATGACGAAACAATTCGTCGCCGGGTACATCTGTTGGACGGCATGTCAAGCGAGTCCAGGTTGATCCGATTTGGTGATCCTCTCTAAGCGATCCTCCCTCAGCGGGCTTTGAATCGCGCGAAACCGTGTAGCGTGTCTTTCTGAATTCGGTCCTGCGTGTCTGGGGCGTAAACTACGCCCTCTACTTGCTTCTGCGTAAGCTGCGTAATCTCGGCAATGTCTTCGACGCTGCGCCACTCCAGCAGGATCGCGTCGAACACGAGATCCCGCTTTGATCGGCCACGGCTGGTGTAACCGATAAGGGATTGCAGGCACGACGACACCGTCGATGCCTCATCGGGCGCGAAATCATTTTCGGCGGCAAGGTAACGGGCAAGTTGCGCATGCGACCGAAGGGCACGCCTGTGCTCGCGATCAATTCTGGCGCGAAGCTCTGACAAGATCGCCTGGACATCCGGTGTTCGCGGTGCATTAAGCTCCATCTTTCGTCGCTCCGTTCTTGTAGGACTGCGACGAAGATACCAGTGAGCATGCCGTCCTGTCAAGCAGACCAGGAAGATAAATCTATCTATGATAGATGGATTGTTTATCGCATCGCTTCGAAGTCTCCGCTCCCCACAAATAGCAGCCGCGCTGTGACGGCCGATTCTGGCAGCCCGGCCATCTGCGCGACGGCGTTTCGGTATGCCTCGATCTGCGGTCGATAGTGCTCGACTTTGGTCTTTAGGGCGTTGGCGTCTTCGGGATCAATCGTGTCGGTTTTGAAGTCGAGAATGTCGACGGCGATTAGATTCTCGTTTTGCCGGATTTCTACTAGCCGGTCGATGGTGCCGTTGAGGATGGTGTCTTCTTGGCGGAGGGCGAAGGGACGCTCGTTGTGGACTTTTAAGGTCAGCGGGGCGGCGGCGGGAGGGTCGGTATAGAAGCTGCGAGATAATGCGGCGCGGATTTTGGGGCGGGCGAGCATCTGCTGGAAATCACTCAGGACGCGGTCGACGTCGAGGGGGCCGATTTCGGAAGCGAGGTCGGCGGCGATTTCGCGCAGGGTTGATTCGTCGGGAAGGTTATCCCCATCGAGCCACTCGATCTGCTCGAACCAGGCGTGGATCAGCGTGCCGTAGCTCATGCCGGCGGATTGGTCGAGCTGCATCTGTGCGGCGAGGTTGACCGTTTGGCCGCCTTCCAGGCCCGAGGGGCTTTTTCGCGATAGGCCGCGGCGGCGATGTTTCGGCGCGGGGGCGAGGCGAATTGAGGTGGGAGAGTCGCCGTCGGAGACGCCTCCTACCATTTCTTCGCCGTCGGAGACGCCTCCTACAATTTCTTCGCCGTCCCAGACGCCTCCTACATGCCAAGCGGGGTCGCCGTGTTCGTAGAGAGTGTCACCCGGCTCGGCCTTCGCGCCGTCGGCCAAAGAGTCGCGGAGCAGGCCGGCGAAGGTCTTGGGAAACGTCTTTTCGTTCTTTCTCGAAGGGCCGACGATCATGTGCAGCGAGTGGACCGCCCGGGTTATGGCGACGTACAGCACCGAGAGCGATTCGCTGGCTTTGTTGGCGACATATCGCTCGTACATGTCTCGAACCGACTGCGGCAGCAGCGCGCGAATCTCCTTGCTCGGATACGCAATCACCCGCTCGATCGGCGCGGTCGGCGAGGGCCGATCGATGAGCACGGGCGGCGGTTGGCCGACGAGGTTTTTATCCAGCTCGGGCAGCACGACGACGTCGAACTGCAAGCCTTTGGCTTGATAGACCGTCATCACGCGCACACTCGCCGTGGTCGGGTCGTCGACTTTCTGCGTTTCGACCCACTGCACGAAATCGCCCGTGCGAATCGTGGCGTCGTCTTCCCAGCGATGGGCCAGTTCGACCAACTGCATCAAGCGGCGCAGATCGCGGCGGTCGCAGTTCGGCGCGAGCCACTCGACCCAGCGTAAGATGGCCGGCCCGTAACCGTCTTCGATCAGCGTGCGGCGGATATTGTGGGAAAGCCTGGCCGCTGCCGCGTGGTCGTCGTGCCGGGGCAAATCGAGCGCCGGCCCGAGCGGAGAGTGGGCCACGTGAAAACGGCTCACACGGTCGCCGGGATGATCGGCCAGCCGCAGCAGTGAGAGAATCGCTTCGACCGCCGGCGAGTCGGACAGCGGATTTCCACCTTCTTCGCTGGCCGGCACGCTGCGGCGACGGAGCAGTGTAATGAGATCGCCGACCGCGTTGTTGGTTCGCACCAGGATGCCGACCGTGGCGCCCGGCGCATCGCCCACCATCTGAGCGACCAAGTCGGCCGCACTTCGCAGCGTCGCGTCGCCCGCGCTTTCGCCTTCTTCCGGCAGCGGCGCCACCGTCAGCGTGACGTGTCCCGTGAGGTCGGTCCGGGCCGTCTCGTGCGGCCCAAAACGCTCCGCCCAGGTGGTCGAGGCTTGCGGATAATCGGCCAGGGCCGCGTTGGTCCTCAGCGAACCAAAAACGAGGTTGACCGCGTCGATCACCGCCTGGCAGGAGCGGTAGCTTTTCAGCAGCGGAGCCGCCTCGCGCAGGCCGGGAAGCTGCCGGGGCAATTCGTCGAAAATTTCGGCCACGCCGCCACGCCAGCCGTAGATCGCCTGCTTGACGTCGCCGACGCAAAAAAACGATCGCTCCCCTTCGCCCCCGATCACAACCCGTTCGGCCAGCGGCGAGACGGCTTGCCATTGGGCGAGCGAGGTGTCTTGAAACTCGTCGAGCAGCAAATGGGCCACCTCGCCGTCGAGACGAAAACCATCGCCGGCGGTTAATCCGTCTTCTACCGCACCGGCGACCGCCCGGGTGACGTCTTCAAACCGTAGCGATCCCCGCTCGGTCTTCAAGCGGTCGTACACTTCGTGAAATTTCTGCAACAGCGCCCTGGCCCCGACGGTATGATCGGCGAGCCGGCCGATAAGCAGCGCTTTGGCGTGGTCGAGTAGCGGGCGATAGGCAGCGGCCAGCTCGCCGGAGATTGGCTTGCGGCTGAAAACGCTTTCGCCGGCGGCCAGCTTGGCGGCGATACCCGTGCCGATAAACTTTTCCCAATCGGCCGCCGCGATCCGCTGCAGGTCGCCGGCGCGGCCCTTCTCGTGTGACTTCACGTCCGACAGGTCGATGGACTGGAGCGTCTCGACGGCCGCGGCCAGCTCGACGTCCTTCAGCGGTTTGCCGCGGGCGAGCGTGTTCCAGGCCTCCGCCGGAGTTTGCAGAAAGAGATCGTACAGCTCGTCGACGCGGCTGCCAATTTGCTCGGCAACGCTGCGGGTCACCTCGCCCTTGCTGAGCAAGTGCATTAGCCGGATCACCTCGCCGGTCTCGTCGTTTTGCAACACTTCGCTGATCGCCTCGCTGCGCCCGGCGGCGTCTTCCAACTCGTCGACGATTCGCCACGACGGCGGCAGGCCCAACTCCAGCGCAAAGCTGGTGGCGAATTGGGCGAAGAAGCTGTCGAGCGTGCAGACCCGCAGGCGATGCAAGTTCGAGGTGAGCGATTTGAGCAGCGCGAGGCAGCCTTCGGCGCTGGCGTCGCCGATTTTGGCGTGTTCCGTCAGTTCCGCCCGCTTGGCGTCGCTTAGCGCCGCTTCGGCCACGCGAATCAGCACGCGGTCGAGAATCTCGCCCGCCGCCTTGCGGGTGAACGTGGTGGCCAGAATATGATCGACCGGAACGCCGGCGGCGACCAGCCCCAGGTAGCGATTGGAAAGCTGAAACGTCTTTCCGGTGCCGGCAGAAGCCCGCATGACGAGGTTTTCGAATTGGGTCATGCTGATCATCGAGATCGACTTCGTGGCAGCGGCGCCTCCGCGGTGATCCACAGGTTGTGGGGTGCATCCTAACGCACCGCATCAATCGTCCGACGCGCCCCGGTGCATCGGGATGCACCCTACAACTGGGTTGAGATCAAATGAACTCGCCGTATTTTTTTACTTCGGCTTGCGCGGAAAGCCGATGCCCTCCAGGGCTGAAAAGACCTCCTCTAGCGTCTTTTCGCCGAAGTTCGAGATGTCCAACAGGTCGTCGCGCGTGCAACGCAGCAGATCCTGGACCGTGAAGATGCCCTTGTCTTCCAGGCAATTGGTGGTCCGCACCGACAGGCCGATCTCTGCCGTGCTCATTTCGAGTCGCTGCTTAAGACTCTCGGCCTGACCGTCCGTCTTCGGCAATGGAATACGTGTGACTGCCATGGGGTTCCCTCCCTTTCGTGTCGCGTGGCGTATGCTGGGCAGGTCGACAAGTCCGTTTCTTCCGACCGTGCGCTTACAATATAACAACTTCTCGGTTCTTGGATAGCATTTTCTCGTGGCGGCGAGAACTTTTTTTGACGTGGAGTGCTAGCACGCTCAGCTTGTCGTGGATACGGAATCGTTCAATAATGGTTTCGATCGGTTGTGAGCGGCAAGGCGCTAGCCGCCGGTCCGTCTTGCGACGAACTTACCGAGGGCTATACGTCGCACGGTTATGACTGGCGCGTTTAACGGCAAGCCGCAGGCGACTGCGTTTTGAAGGGACGCTTGGCTTGGAGACTCAGTCGCCTGCGGCTTGCCGTTAAACGAATAAAACCCGCGGCTAGCGCCTGGCGGCTCACTCATGGACGACCTGCTAAAATCTCTGACTCAACCGCAGCGTGAGGCCGTGCTGCACGTCGATGGGCCGATGCTGATGCTCGCCGGGCCGGGCAGCGGAAAAACCCGTGTGGTGACCAGCCGGATCGTGAATCTTTTGCACCAGGGGATTTCGGCCCATCAGATTCTCGCGCTGACCTTCACCAACAAGGCCGCCGACGAGATGAAGCTGCGGCTGGCCCGCGACGTGCCGGATACCAACGTCTGGGTCGGCACGTTCCATCGCTTCGCGGCCCGGCTGTTAAGGCAGCACGCGGTGCTGGTCGGACTGAGCGAAAACTACACGATCTACGACACCCGCGACAGCCGGCAGGCATTGCTGCAGGCGATCGAAACGCTCGACTTCCCCATCACGCACGCGACACCCGAGGCGATTCAGCACGCCATCAGTTGGGCCAAGAACAACCTGGTCACCGCCGAGCAGTACAGCGCCACTCGCGGTCACGAACTCGGCAGCATCGTCGAACGGGTTTATCCGGCCTATCAGAAAAGACTGTTGGAATGTAACGCCGTCGACTTCGACGACCTGCTGCTGCACACCGCGATGCTGCTTCGCGAAAACCCGGAGCTGCGTTCTTCGCTCGACCAGCGTTATCAATACATTCTCGTCGACGAATACCAAGACACGAACCTGGCCCAATACGCCATCGTGCGGGCGCTGTCGATCGACTATCCGAATCTGTCGGTCACCGGCGATCCCGATCAGTCGATCTACGGCTGGCGGGGAGCGAACCTGGGGAACATTCTGGAATTCGAGAAGGATTTTGCCAACGTGAAGGTGGTGCGGCTGGAGGAAAACTGGCGGAGCACCAAGAGCATTTTGGTGGTGGCCGATCAACTGATCTCCAACAATACTCGCCGCAAGCACAAGGAATTGTTCACCGACAACCCACAGGGCTCGCCGGTTCGATTGACCTGTTACACCACGCAGAAAACCGAAGCGGAAGGCATCGCCGGGCAGATCGCCGGGGCGATTCACTCCGGCCGGCGGCGACCGCGCGACTTCGCGATTTTTTATCGCATCAACGCCCTGTCGCGCTCGCTGGAATTCGCCCTGCGCGACCTCGGCGTCCCTTACCAGATGATCCACGGGTTGGAGTTTTTCCAGCGCAAGGAGATCAAGGATGTGTTGGGCTATCTGCAAGTGGTCAACAATCCGCGCGATGACGTGGCGCTGATGCGGATCATCAACACGCCCGCCCGCGCCATCGGGAAGAAAACCGTCGAGCGGTTGCGCGCGCATGCCATCCGTTACGGCCTCTCGATGCTCAACGCCGCGAGAGAGAGCGGCCTGATTGAATCACTCAATAAGCGGGCCGCCGTGGCCGTGGCCAAGTTTGTGGCGATCATCGACTTTCTCGGCGCGGTCGGGCCGGTCGACGTGGAGGAAATTCTCGGTCACGTCCTCAGTCAAACCGCCTATCGCGAGTTGTTCACCGAAAGCGACGATCCGCAAGATCAGGAACGGCTGGCCAATATCGAGGAATTGCTCACGGCCGCCCGGCAGTTTGACGAGCAAAATCCCGGCGGCGGACACTTTGAGGAATTCCTGGAGCAGGCCTCGCTGGTCAACGACACCGATGACTGGGAGACCGAGACCGACAAGGTCACGCTGATGACCATGCACGCCGCCAAGGGGTTGGAGTTTCCCGCCGTGTTTGTCATCGCCGTCGAAGAGGGCCTGCTGCCGCACGAACGTAGCCGTCACGACCCTTCGCAGCTCGAAGAAGAACGCCGGCTGCTGTTCGTGGCCATCACCCGGGCGGAAGAAGAATTGCAATTGAGCCTGGTCAAGAAGCGGGAATTCCGCGGACAGACGAAGTATGTGGTGCCGAGTTCGTTTCTGATGGAGCTGCCGCGGGAGGAGATGGAATTGATCGGGGCGCCGCTAGGTGGTGATGAGCTTGCGGAGGAATCCTGGGGTGACGACGCGGACTGGAACGAGGCGGGCGATGACGGCGAAGTGACGTTCAACGTCGAGGAGTTCGCGGAAACACCCCCGCCCGCTTCATCGAGCACGTCGTCGGACTTGGCGGCGACGCTGACCACGGCGGCCGAAATGGTTTCGGAGCAAGCCGCCGAGCTGCCGCAGGTTTCGCCCGACGAATTTCACCAAGGCATGGTCGTGCGTCACCCCGAATACGGCCTCGGCAAGATCGTCGCGCTCGGCGGCGGCAGCGCCCGTCGCGTCGCCACGGTCGATTTCGCCTCGGGGGCGCGCGGTAAAAAGTTCATCCTCAACGCCAGCGCGTTGCGCCCGGCAACGTAAACCATGCGGTTTACCATGTTCTTGGCGAACGGAATGAACGCAACCGATTTGTTTGATATGAACCACAAATCTGTTCGATTTCCATATCGTTGGCATTTTAGGGACGCAAAATAGGGCTTAGTATGGTTTCCTTTCCCACCATGAGTTTCGCCTGGATCGGAGTTCCCTCTCGTGTTCGAATCATCGCGCCGGATGTACTGTGCGAGCCAGTTCCGGGGGAAAACCCACGCAATGCGACTCCAACCTTAAACTTCGCGACTCTTATCATTGTTTCCGTGTTCACTACAAGAAGTTTCGCTTTTACGCCTCCGGCCGTCTCGTACAACGCGACGGAAACATTTTGCGGGTCCAGTCTCCTGATGATGAGTTCTGATTCGTAGCCTGGTATCTTCCAGAAGATGTTGCGGTAGTGCCTCGGCGCGGGCGCTGGTAAGAATGTGCCGTCCGCGAGCGTGTAATTATTTCTCGTCGGATCCCACCGAAGACTCAGCTTCGAGAAATCATCGAGAATTCGCCGCCGCTGCTTTGGTTTTTTCCATGGCAGTCTTGCATCGTCTAAACCAGCCTTCACTCGAAAAGCCGAGTTGACCAACCTCAACGACTGCTCCTGTAGCACGGCTCTGCTGATTTTGTCATTCCAGTGCCAGGTCTTATTGACTATCCTCCACCGCGCCGACGCAATCAGCTTTTCTAAGGCCTGTAGTGGCTTGTTCGTCGGCGTTAGCGGCCGCTCTCGAATTTTCGCGTCCCGGTATTTCGCCAAATGCAACTCCGGCAACTCAAGACCTCCTGCCAAGCCAAAGCTGCCGAAAGCAAGAAACGGAATGTCGTCCTGCACGACGATCGGAAAGCGAGGCCATGATTTCATGTCCTTTTCTTCTTCTAACAAGCCGAAAATCTTTGGATGATGGCCCGGATCGTCCGGTATCTCAAATAAAACACGCAGCACGAGGAACATCCCTTCTCGACCGCTATCGCGGCTCGACGTAACACGTAGATACTCTTCAAGCACGGCTAGCGCCCGACGCTGTCCCAAGGGCTGAAGTATGTTGACGGCCTGGATCACTGGCAAAGGGTCGTAGTTCGTTGAATGAAGAAAGTACGATGGGACTCGATCCAACACTCGCAGCATCCGGCACAACTGCTTCTCTTCCGGCAGGCCCTCGGTGGCAGGTTTTCCGGCACCAAAGATGCTCTTGACCGTAAGATCGTCGTCGAGAAACACCTGACCGAGCGTGGCGGTTGTCAGATGACCACTGGTACCGTATCGCCACTCTTCGTTCTTCTGATCCGCCGTGCCACCGGGATCATACTTCGTGCGTTTGTCGTCCGGCTCGCCCAACAACCGCAAGACATCACGATGGGACATACCGACTTTGAGTTGGCTCATCGCTGCCGCAAATTCGCGGCGAGTGATGACCTGTGCCTTTTCTTCGGCAGATGCCCGATTCTCGTGACAAGTCAACCATAGGATGAAAATCGATGCGGTCACAACAGTTTTCATGGTTTTCGATCTCCGCTCATCCCGTGGCAATCATAGCCATGGATAGCCTTTGCCCTCCCTCATTGTCTATCCTGCAACAGGGGAACACAAGGCCTTTTGGTCTTGTGCTGGAAACGGTTTGAGGTGGTGTCGATTCCACGGACAGGTGTGTCTCTTATTTTGGGCGGGTACTATTGGCTTCGAATTGAGCTGGGGTGAGATATCCGATGGCTGAGTGTTTGCGCTGGAGATTGTAGTAGGCGATGT
>JADFKK010000296.1 GCA_022564995.1 Planctomycetota bacterium
GAGGCATGGCGGGGGCCTTGGTTAAAGTGCGGCGGCGGATGGGGACCGAACGCACAAGCGCCCTTCAATCGTATCCGCGGCACCGGCGGGGGCAACCGCCCCGGCATTGAACAGCACTTCCCATCAGGTCGAAAAAGTTTGTAGGAGGCGACTCCTGTCGCCGATTCCAGCGTGAAACGTCTATTGTCGGCGACAGGAGTCGCCTCCTACATCGAATATCCGGCTTTTTCAACCGAATGACAATACCACGTTGGGGTAATAGGCGCGTGTTGCTGGCACTCAAGAAACGGCCGCATAAGTGCCCGCAGGCCACAAATCGGTCAAAATAGCTGATTTTTCCGGGAAAATTGTCCGCGGCAACCTTTTCAGACGCCCCCCGGCACAATACAATGGACGCGGAGTTTGACCAGCCCGGCACGCTCTAAGAGACACTAGTCGATCCACGTTCTGTGGCGAACTGCGAGCACGAGGGCCGGTCGTTCTATCTTTTCTAGGAACTTTGTCGGGCCGTTGGTACGAGCATGTTGCATTGGGCAGCATCGCATCGGGCCGGCCCAATTAAATCGAACAGCAATTGAATTCCCCTCGTAATGTTGGCGGGTTCTGTCGCCATTCGCGATGAACGCAAGGCCGACGGGGAAGATGTCCGCGGGCACGGCGTCGCAACGGATTGCCAGAAGCTCGCGGCGACATCGACGAAATACACACAGGCTCAAATAACGAGGTGTTCAGGTGGTGCAATTAGTTCTTGAAAAACCCGTTGGAACACAACGTCGCGAACGGAGAAAGAGTACGACCATGACACAGCGCCCCACTGTTACTCACCAAGGGCACGAGCGCCAAGAGCAAGACGGCAAAATCGTCTCCGACGACGTGAGCAAGCAGCTTGTCCAGCTTTTTAAGCTGCTGTCGGATGAAACCCGGCTGCGAATTCTGTTCTACCTGCGGCAGCAAGAGGAACTGCACGTGCGGGCGCTGTGCGATCTGTTGAAGCAAAGCCAGCCGGCGGTCAGCCACCACCTGGCGCTGTTGCGAGTGGCCGGGTTGATCGAAGCCCGCCGCGACGGCAAGCATAACTTCTACCATCTCCTGCCCAAGCGATTCGCGGAACTCACCGGTCTGTTTTTCTCGGCCATGCCACAGAGCGACGATTTGAGCACGGCAAAGCCGTAGGGTGCATGCTCATGCACCATGTCGCACGGCGTGTTTCCTTGGTGCATCGGGATGCACCCTACACCAGCCACCTGTCCCGTGTGGAACCTTTCCGCAAGCTCCTGCGTCCAATCCGGTGAGTGTTTGGCCAACCGGCCATGTCAACCACAAATCGGAGGATTCCCCATGCGTTATGTATTGTCACTCGGCCTGATGGCCCTCGTTGTATTTTCCGCCCAATCGGCCTCGGCCTGTCGCTGCGCCCCGCCGCCGCCAGCGAAGAAGGCTTTAGAATCGGCCCAGGCCGTATTTCTTGGCAAGGTAATCAAGGTCGAGAAGATGGGCGACAAAATGGCGGCTTCGGCCCGATCACGGTCACCTTCGAGGTATCGACCAACTACAAGGGCGTGAAAACGAAGCAGGTCAAGGTACGCACCGCCTCCAGCGGCGCGGCCTGCGGGTACGGCTTCGCCAAGGGCAATTCGTATCTGGTCTATTGCTACAGCAGCGACAAGGGCAAGACGCTCTCGACCAACCTCTGCACCCGCACGCGATCCAAGAAAAACGCCACGGCCGATATCAAGGCGATAGGGCCGGGCAATGCGGTGAAGGAGAAGGAAGACTGAGGAAGCGGGTGACGGGTGGGTGAAAATTGTGGGTGGCCTGGACAATCGCGTACGCGATTGTCCTGGTTGCGCAGCAACAAGAGGATCAGTTTCCACGTCACCCCCCTCATAAAACGCAAACCCACCTCCAATCGCGTTCCGCTGAGTTGATTCACCCACCCGCAGGGTGTATCCTCAACCCATGGCCAAACGTCGCATCTACGACGCTGAACTCCACGCCCAGTTCGTCACATTCTCCTGCTTTCACCGCCGGCGCCTGCTCGACCACGATCGCGCCAAGAAGATCGTCATCAGCCATCTCGCCAGCGAACTCCACCGCACCAGCGCCACCTGCTGTGGCTTCGTCGTGATGCCGGACCACGTTCACGCAATCGTTTGGTTTCCGGAGTCAGGCTGTCTGAGCGACTTCATGAAACAATGGAAACAGCGCAGCAGCCGTCAGATCAAGACGTTGTTTCGCGATCACCTGCACGGATACGCCGATCGGATTGACCTGTCCGAGCCCATCTGGCAGCCAGGCTACTATCCGTTCAATCTATACACCGAAGGGAAGGCTCGAGAGAAAGTCGATTACATGCACACCAACCCCGTGAAGGCCGGGCTCGTCGAGCGGGCGGTGGACTGGCCGTTTGGTTCGGCCCGGTATTGGTTGTTGGGTAAGTCGGTAGGGGTGCCGATTCGCTGGGTGTTTTGAGGCGGAAACTGATCCTCTTGTCGCTGCGCGAGCGAGGACAATCGCTGGCGCGATTGTCCAGGCTACCCATTAAGGCAGCGCCCGATCTGGCGGACGGCTTGCCTTAGCCGCTCTTCGTTTTCGACGAGGGCGAGTCTTAGGTAGCCTTCACCGGCGGGGCCGAAGCCGGAGCCGGGGCTGACGGCGACGTCGGCCTCTTCGAGCAGCTTGGTGGCGAAGTCCATGGTGCTCATCTTCTTCTGCCACTCGTCGGGCACCTTGGCCCAAACGAACATGCCGGCCCGCGGCGGCGTGACGTCCCAGCCGATGCGCGTCAGGCCCTCGCACAAGGCATCGCGGCGGCTGTGGTAGAGCAGGCTCTGCGCCTCGACGGCGGCGTCGGTGTGGCGCAGCGCCATGATCGCGGCGATTTGCGTCGGCAGAAACATGCCGTAATCGTAATAGGCCTTGATCGTGCCCAGCGCCGAGATCATGTGGGCATTCCCGGCACAATAACCGACTCGCCAGCCGGCCATGTTGTAACCCTTGCTCATCGTGGTGAACTCAACGCCGACTTCCTTCGCCCCCGCCGCCGCCAGAAAGCTCGGCGGCCGATAACCCTCGAACGCCACGTCGGCATAAGCGAAGTCGCTAATCACCATCAAGCCGTAACGACGAGCCAGCTTGACCACTTCAACGTAAAACTCCGCCTCAATGGTCACGGTCGTCGGATTGTGCGGATAACAAACGATCAGCAGCTTTGGCTTGGGATAAAGATGCTGGCAGGTGTAGGCGATGTTCGAGAGAAATTTTTCGCTGTCGGTCACGTCGAGCGAAATCACATTGCCCGAAGCCAACGCCACCGCATAAACATGCACCGGAAACGAAGGGGCCGGCACAATCGCCGTGTCGCCCGGTCCCATCATGGCCAGGCACATGTGGCTAAAACCTTCCTTGGAGCCGAGGCAAACCATGACCTCGCTCTCGGGGTCGAGCCGGGCGCCGTAGCGCTTCAGATATTTGCTGGCCACCTCGCGGCGGAGGTTCAAAATACCGTTCGATTTGCTGTAGCCATGATTGCGCGGATCGCGGGCCGCCTCGACCAGCTTATCGACGACCAAATCGGCGGGTGGATCAGAAGGATTACCCATGCCCAAGTCGATCACGTCGTCACCGGCCCGCCGCTTGGCCTGCAGCACGTTGTTAATGTGCCCGAACAGATACGGCGGCAGCCGCAGCACGCGCTGGGCAGGCTGGATCCGGAAAGGCGCGGAATCGGGCGTTGGGTCGGCGTCGCTCATGGGGCGATGAAGATGACGAATTAAGAATGACGAATGACGAAAGAAGCCCGAATGACGAATGCCTAAACCTGTCTTGGACACCGTTCGGGCTTAGAAACTCGTCATTCCTTCATCATTAGACCTTAGACCTTCGTCATCCACCATGGGGAAGCTACCGTCGTCTGGCCACGCTCTGTTCCGTCTTTTTCGCCGTTTTCGGCTTGTGGATCTCACCGGTCAGATAGTTTTCGACGTACGACTGGTCTTTGATGAGATTAAACTCCTTGGCCATTTCGCGGCGGATTTTCTTCTCAAAGATGTCTTTGGCCAGCAGATCGCGGACCTCCTCGAAATTGACCTCGATCGGCACGGTGCGGCCTTCGCAGCGAATCAAGACGAACTGATTGCCGAGCTGAATGATCGGCGAAAGCTCGCCGCTACGCAGCTTGAACGCCTGCTCTTCCAGATAGGGCCGCCCGCCGAAGCGCTGAATCGGCGGAATCAGGCCGCCATTTTCCCGCCCGCCCGGATCGTCGGAATACTCCTTGGCCAGGCGCGCGAAATTTTTGATCGACAAATCCTTACGTGCCAGCTCGAACATCCTCAGAGCCCGACGGTGATCTTTCACCACAATCACACGGCAGCGGACCCGCTCGCCGTAATTGGCGGTGAATCCGCGCTGCATGTCTTGTTCGCTGACCTTGATGCGGTGCTGGACCAGTTTTTTCAGCACGGCCGACGGCCATACGGCGTCTCGCTCGTAAATCTCGACCGATATATCTTGCTCGGTCGTGACGTGCTGCACCCAGCGTTTAACGTCGACCTTGCCTTCTTTGGTTTCGAAGCCCATCGCCTCGGCGGCCCGATAAACTTCCCGCCAGATTTCCTCCTTGCTGACGGTGAGGTTTTTGGCCGCCAGCGCCTGCTCTAACAAAACACGATTGATTTCGCCGGCCAGCACCTCCTCGCCGTGTCGCTCGAGGCACTCGCTTGCCAATTCCGACGTCTTGATCGGATACCCATTCAGCCGGGCGACGATACCGGGAAATTGCCGCTGTTTTTCGGGGTCGTTGAGCATGTTTTCGACGACCTTATCTTTCTGAAATTCCTTGAATATCTCCCCGGCGATCGTGCGCATCTTGCGTTTGCGAATCGCTTCGATCAATGCTGGCCGAACGTCTTTTAGCGTTTTGACATCCGACCGCTGCACAAATTCGTGCAGCCTGAGAATCACCCACAGATCCGATTTCTTGACGTGAATGACCGGCGAAATCTCGCCCGGCCGCATCTTAAAGACGACCTGCTGTATCTCCGGCACGCCGACGTGCCTGTGAATCGGCTGAATCCAACCGTTCGCCGCGGCGCTGTTCGGGTCGGTCGAGTGCTTGAGGGCCAGCCGTCCGAAATGGTCAGGGCGCGGGTCGGTGAGGGCCGCCTTGTGGACCCGCGCGGCCAACTGCCGATCTTTCATCTGAATCATCTGCACGCGCCGCGCTTCGCCAAATTCGGTCTCATATGCCGTTCGCACTTCCGCTTCGCTGACTTGCAGCCGTCCGACGGCAAGTTTTCGCAGGGCCAGGGTCGGCCAGATGATGTCCTTGGCATATTCGGCGGCGCTGATGCCTCGTTCTCGCTCGATCAGTTCGAGGAATTGTTCCCGAGAGAAGCCGAATTGTTTGGCATTATCGTCGATTTCGTCGTCGACCTCTTTCGCGGTAACCCTGATTCCCCGCCGCTTACACTCCAAGGCGATCAGATGCTTGTTGATGTAAGCCTCCAGAACCTTTTCGCCAAAATGGACCAAACACATCCGACTCAGCTCGTCTCGGGTGAGTTTCTGGCCGTTGATGACCGCCACGATGTTGGGATATTTCGCCAGCCCGGCCGGCTTGATCTCGCCAGCGGCCGGTCCGGTCGCCGAGGCTTGTCGGACCGGCGGCGAATCGGCCGACGCGCTTTCCGGGCCCCAATAATGACGGGCGGCGATGCTCGCACCGATCACCACGGCCGCCCCCAGCAGCCCCGTGAGTGTCTTGCGAAATCGACCAAGGCGAATCACCTTCTGACAAACGTCCATGCCCTTCATCGCGGTCTCTCCTTAAACCGTGTACCGTTTTTCCGCTGCCGAGGTCGCTCCAGGCGATCGTGGCGGCGGAGTATAGGAAGGCCCTGCGGGGCGGTCAAGGTTGAGTGGCGGGAAGGAAGGGGGGAGGGCTGGTGGGCTGGCGGTGATACCGTTTTAGCCGTTGTTAGAGAGAAACGGTGAATTTTTAGGTAATTTCAGGGAGCCGCGGCAAGGAGTGACGCGATTTTTCTTTCGAGATTACTCGCTATGTGGCGACACATCCTGTGGGTCTGCCGCAGCTTTCTACGAATCTCATCTGGAGTTTAGGACACTACCCGGACGGATGGTCGTTGTTCGCTCCGCGAACGAAACATTTCGTTCGCGGAGCGAACAACGACTATTCCCTACGATTTCCCCGGAAAATATCGCTTTAGCGTCTCCTCCGACGGCGGCCGGGTCAGCAGGGAGACGACCACCAGGGCCACGCTGCTGGCGATGAAAATGGTCATGACCGGCAGCATGGTGGGAATGCCAATGGCCTCGGAAAGCGCTTTTTCGGGGAATCCGTAGTGTTTGCTATCAACCATTTTGCTGCGAATAAACAGAGCCAGCCAAGTGCCGGCCATCGCGATGACGCTGGCCATTGCCCCGGCCGCGGTGAGACGCCGCCAGTAAATCGCCGCAAATACTAGCGGAAACAGCCCGGTGAAGCCGCTGAAACTCCACAGACCCAGGTTGAACACCGACCCCGGCAGCAGCAGACTGAGCACATAGGTGAGCACCACCATCGAAACGATGAACAGTCGGGCCAATTGCACCGTGCGGCGATCGTCGAGCCGATCTTTGTAACCGTAGTGGGCCACGATGTCTTCGGTGAACATCGTGCCCAGGCATAGAAATTGGCTATCGAGCGACGACATAATGGCGGCCAGGATGCCGGCGGTGAGCAGCCCGGCCAGCACGGGACCGGCAAATTGCTGCACCATGGCGGACAGCACGGTGTTGGGGCGCAGATGAATGTCGGCCGGCAGCCCCGCCGCCGGTGAACTGGCCCAAACGCCGATCAACACGCAGGGCAGCCAAACAATCATGATGAAGATTGGATGCACGACGATCGACAGACGAAAGGCCTTCGCACTGCGGGCCGTGAGCCAATGCTGGAAGACGTGCGGAAACATCGCCACGGAAAGCGGAATCAACAGGAACGAGAAAAAGATGGCCGGCCCGGATTTGGGCATCGAGAGTTTTTCCTGCGACACCTGGGCAGTGGCGATCTTCAAGTTCTCCAAGAAACTGTCCGTCCCGCCGAGTCCGTTGGCAATGGTCACGAACGTCAACACGCCAAGCACCATGAACACACAGGTTTGAAACGCATTGGCCCAGGCGGTGCCGCGCATGCCGCCGAGAAAGACGTAAGTCATCACGACCATGCAAACCACGGCCGACGCCAAGCTTGGCGGCACGCCATGGCCATAATCGGCGAACCAGCCTTGCGACTCGAACGCCCCGGCAGTGACGCTGCTCACCACGGTGCCGGAAGCGACCACGCCCAGCAGCAGGTAAGAAATCACCAGCAGCACGAGAATCGGAAACAGCAGCAGGCCGACCGTATCGCTTTGCAGGCGATCGCGGAAAAATTGGATCTGCGTCATGTGTCCGCAGCGGCGGCCGATCGCCCACAGCTTGACGCCGATCAGAAAAAAGCACAGCGAGTGAATGATCCCGCTGGCCGAGGCCAACATGCCGTAGACGCCGACGCCGGCCAGAAAAGCCTGCCCCGTCGAACCGACCAGCGCGAAGGCGGTCATCGTCGTGCCGAATAGCGACATCAACAGCAGCACCGGCCCGATCGAATGGCTGGCCAGCATGTAGTCTCGCGACGTGCCCCGAGAGAGCCGCGAAGCGACCACGCCCAACACCAACAGCAGGGCCAGATACGCAACGATAATCCCGAGCTGCGTCATCGCCGATCTCCCCCGTCGCCCGCTGCCCCGTCGCCCACTGTCCCGTCGCCCACCTCCAAATCGTCCGGCCAGCAGAACTTCAGGGCCAGCATCCAGACCCCCGCCGCGGCCAGCGAAATGGCCGCATGATACACCAGCGAGAGCGGCAAAAACCCCAACACCAGCGGCGCCTCGTTCCACTGCTTGCCCCACTGCCAAAATCCCTGGTGCAAGATCACCAGCAGCAAAACAAGGCTCCAGACCAGGTATTTCATCGGTTGGGGGTTCGCTGAAAGGGAGTGTGTGGCGGCGAGATCAACCACCTCGGTATCTGTCAGGCTGCATTTTATCGAACCGTGGATCGTTCATCCAGGCCGATCGACTGGGGCACATCAGCCGCTGGGCGCTAGCCCACGGTTCTTTCCGGAATATCTCCCCAGCGAACCAGACGCTAGCGCGTCGCGGCTGATGTTTCCAGCAAAAAAGGACAGGCATCTAATGATCCCTCCCAAGTCCTCGACGATCGCGAATTCCGGGCAGTCGCCCGGGCTGCTAGGCGGCCGACGTAAAGACTAAACTGACGTACAACGACGTCGGCGAAGAAAACGACCGAATACGGACGTCACGGCGCACGCGTTGCCCTAGAGAGGCGAAACGCTTCGCGTCAGATAGGAAAGGCAGACGGGGCTACCAAGAGCCAACCACGACCTAACCCCCGGCCCCGGACACCGCCACCAGATTGTTCAGGTGATGCACGCCGCGCTGCTCGGCCAGCTTTCGCAGACGCGCGGGGTCGGTGGTGAAATAGCTGCCTAACAGTCGCGCCCTCGCGAACAGCTTCTTCAATCGCTGCCCCCAAAACTCTGCCGACGTGCCGAGCCGCTCGAAGATGCCGGCCACGTCGCGAGACACCCGCGCTTTGCCGTTGCGACATAATCGGCCGGTGTAATCGACCAGCAACAAATAGCTGCCCAACGAAAAACCGTCGAGCATTCCTTCGCGAATTTCGCCCGGTTGCTTCATCCCCGTTTTGATCTCACCGCCGCGTTCACTTTTCGATCGACGATCCTCCACCGGACAGAGCCAGTGATCCTGCTCAACTCGGCCCGCCGCAAAACTGCCGGCGACGCTTCCGGAAGCCGCGGCCTTCAGTTCCGATAGTTTGCCTTTTGACCGCACATGCTGCACTCGCTGCCGCACCGACGTGTGCCGGCTTGTCTCCGGCGTCGCCGCGATGCCCGCCGCCACCGGGTTCAAATCGATGTACGCGCACGTCGCCAGCAGAGCCTCTTCATCGAGGATCGCGATCGACTTGTAACGGCTCTCCCAAAACGTGCCCTTGCATTCGTCTTCCTTGTTCGCCATCCGGGCGAGCGGCTCCTTGAGCGCCTTCATAAACCAGCCGAGGTTTCGCAGCCGCTGCCGATACATGGCCACGAGCGCGTCATCTTTGAGCAATTGGTCGACCCACGTTTGCATGATCCTCGGATCGTCCGTATCGAGCAGCCGCGGCGGATAAACGGCCAGCCATCGCCGCACGACTTCCTCATCCGACCAGCCGTCGGCGACGCCCGGGTCAAGGCGGACGAGCACGTGCAGATGATTGTCCATCACACTGAATCCGCAGACCGAGACGGCGAAACTGCCGGCCAGCATTTCGATGCGATCCTCGATCCACTGCTTGCGATGCTCGAAGCCCTCGCCGCAAAGAAACGCCCTCCGCACACAGCGAGAAATGCAGTGATAGTAACGAGTTACGTCCAGATCAACCAACTGAGAGCGGGCCATGGTCATAGCGGAACTCCTAAGGAAGTGAGTGAAGCTCCCGTAAGTATACTCATGTTCACCATGAACGTCAATTAGCTGCAATGAAGAATCGGGGAAAGATGCCTGTCCTTTTGTTTTGGTCCGTTCGGAGATTATTCACGAGAACCACCCGTACGGGAAGGTCTCAGGCCTTCACTGGGGCCAATTAAAGTAAACGAAGATGACAACCACGTTGTCAGTCATGACGCGCTCGATTACGTATTTGAGAAGGGCAATTCCATCTTTGGCAATCCGGAATACCCGGCCAGATTTGATCAGGATGAGGAGAGGGACTGGCTGCTTGGCGATGTACTGCTCGAGCTACTTTCGCGAGATCGACGTTGACATTGTTAGAAATCTATTTTATCCTGAAGTCTTGGGTTCCCGATTGAACGAATCCCTCAGCGCGGTAACTTATCAAATGAGATCGAACGTAGAGGAGTCCACATGAGACGTCACTTGACGATAATGGTTGTTTCATCGTTGGCGATTCTGATGGCGGAGGCTAAGGATTTGCAAGGAGATGAAACGGACATGTCACCGAAGACGGCGGCCGACGCTCGTCGAGTCTTCCATGAGCGTGCCAAAGCAATCGGTCTATTCAAGGGCAGGCCGAAAGAATGGTGGTCACGGCTGAAGGACAGCGGCAAGCAGTGGCACGTGCGAAGACAGCCATATTCGGTCGCTCTTAAACGCGTCGTGGATACGCTCCGAGAAGACGAAAAGGACGCGATTGTCTACGGAACGCTCGACGACTTGCGGAAGAAGGGCGATTGCTGGCACATAGAGGACTTGCGAGGTTCTAAGATGAGTGTAATCGCCTACCTCGATTCGAAATCGGGAAAGCTTGTCTTCCTTTGGCAGCCGCCCGAAGGTTAATTGACGCCCACTAACTATCGGACGAAGAAACGGAGTCGGGTCAGGTTAATGACTTGAGATGACCAGGTACGGTTTGGAAAAGGGGCATTTCAGAATGCCCCTTTTGTTTTTCCCTGACGTCGTCGTCGCTTACGATTTCCCAAACACCGCTGCAATCGGTTCCGTTCGGGAAAATTGGAAACACGTCGATTTCTACTTCTTGGATGTTTGGCCTGTTTCGTTCAAAATTCCAACTCGCTTAAGTCCGCCTTTGTCGACGCATCCGCGGCCCGACTCGACAGGCGAAACGTCGACAATGAACCGACGCCTCTCGTCGAGCGAGAGCGACGTCGACAGACAAGTCAGTTCCTGGAGCGCCCACTGCTTGACATTCGTTCCAACCGTCGAGCGGAACCGATCATCGCGTCGGGATGGCTTGAAAAGCCAAATCGCGGAGACTCAAGGGATGGGCTTTTCGGAGAATACGGCACCCTTCTTATGCAGCGCGATGATGAGTTGTTCAGCCTGCTGGCAAAAGATCGGCGGCATGGCTCCCCGCGGGCGACAAGGCACAGTTGACTCGCTCCGACGCAGTACCGTAGAATAGAGCGTGTAAGCCGTTCCACGGGAGGCTAAGGTATTATGAACCATCGATTGTTCCTGGTGATTTTTCTAACGGTTGCAAGTCTTCTGGGAGGTTGCGACCCAGATGGGGAGGCTGAGCAGATTCTGCCTAAGAGTGATACTCAAGCATCAAAGGAAGATTCTGGTCTGCCGCCTCTTGATAGACGTTTCTATCAAGGTTGCCAACAGGATCTTCTTGCGTTTCGCACGACGGCCCAACTTCCCAAACAAACGCAGCGAGGAGCTTCCGTTGAAGCCGCACAAGCGGCAGTGCGGATTTTCAAGAGAATTGACTTTGTTGCTATGACAAAGAAGGAGGTACTTTCTCTTCTGGGCGATCCTGCCACGGTGAACGACTATGGAATTGCGGCAAAACCTGGTGATAATTCTCCGTTACAGTACAGAATGGACACGGGTTTGGGCGGTCTGCAATACACGTTGG
>JADFKK010000297.1 GCA_022564995.1 Planctomycetota bacterium
GCGCAGCAGCGCCCAGCTAAACACGCCCGCCGGACTGCTCCACAGCGGCGGCGTCAGACACTTGATGACCACCAGCAACCAGAGCAGATAGGTCAGGTGTGGCCGATGACGACCGGCGAGCCGCACCACGGCTGCGACCAACAACGCCAGCACCGTAACTTGCCACAGTTGGCTGACGGCCAGACGGACCAGTTCATGATTTGTCGGGTTCATCGTTTTCCCTCTCCAAACGGTTGAGCAACACGCGGAGTTGTTCGACTTCCTCCTCGGAAAGGCCTCGGTCGCGGATCAGATGTTGCAACAACGGCATCGCCTCGCCGTCGAACATCCGATCGAGAAAATCGTCGATCATCTCCCGCATCACCTTCGCCGGGCGAAGTCGAGAACGGTAAACTTTGCTGCGCCCCTGGCGCTTGGCGCTCAGAAAGCCTTTTGCTTCCAGGCGGCGCAAATAGGTTTGCACCGTTTTGAAGTCGAGGCCCCGTGTCTTGGGCAACTCTTCGAGCACCTGGCGCACGGTGGCGCTGCCCAGCCGCCAAACAATGCGGGCGACTTCCAATTCCGAGCGCGGCAAATTCGGCAGCGGCGACATCGTTGAAAAACTCCTAAGAGCCAAGTTTCGTCGAAAGGTGAGTCTCTGCCAGAGAACAAAAACGTAGAGCGTGCTGGAGAATCGCTTAGGCGTTCATTTGGACGCCATTGTAGCGTTCAATTGAACGCCGTCAATGGTGCTCGGGAAATTATTTCGGCTTTCTCGCAAAGCCACGGTCAAATCGGAAAACAAAAATTGCAAAGCCTTGCAGCTACACGACTTAGCTCCGAGCGTCGAGAGATGCGTTTGAACGGGATCGTTCTCCACGCTAAACTGTCGTTCATGAATACCACACATCGAACCCTGGTCGTCGCAGGCTTGGCCTGCATTTTTACCGCCACGGCTGCTTTCGCGCCAGCGGAGGAGAAAACACCGGTTGCAGTTAAGAAAACGCCAGTCGCATTAAAAGCCCCGGCAAAAACCACCGCGAAATCCGCCGCGCTGCCCAAGGCGGTGATCGACGGCACGGGGCCGGGCTGGAGGGCGTTGGGCGAGGCGGATTTCGTCAACGTCAATACCGCCAAGGACACTTGGACGTGGAAAGACGGTCTCGTCCATTGCAAGGGCAAGCCGGTCGGCGTGATGCGATCGAAAAAACAATACACCAACTTCGAGTTGGTCGCGCAGTGGCGCCATCTGCGCAACGCCGGCAACTCCGGCATCTTCGTGTGGGCGACCGAAAAATCGCTCAATGCCCTCAAGCCGGGTCAACTTCCGCAGGGCATCGAGGTGCAGGTGCTCGACTTGGGTTACGCCGAGCAATACGAGAAGCGGCACAAGAAGAAGGCCGACTGGTTCACCTCGCACGGCGACGTGTTTCCCACCGGCGCCTCGAAGATGAAGCCCTTCCCGCCCGTCGCGCCCAACGGCCGCCGCAGCTTCCCCTCGAAGCATCTTTCCAAGGGCGTCGGCCAGTGGAACCACTACTACATCCGCTGCATCAACGGCGAAGTGCGGCTGTGGGTCAACGGCCAGGAAGTCTCCGGCGGCAATGAATGTCAGCCCGCTAGCGGCTTCCTGGCCCTGGAGTCCGAAGGCTCGCCGGTCGAGTTCAAGAACCTGCGGCTGCGGGAGTTGCCGTAGGGTTCGCTTGAGTTTGACTTCTGCAGGGACTACCCGTTCTCGATTGAGGGCGGGGAGTTTTTGACTCATTTCCAGCACCCATGGTATAATTCGGGTGAAAGGGATTCGCATGACCGTTACCAAAGACGACCTGCAAGCGTTCCAGCGTTTTGCGGACGAGAAGCTCACCAGCGGCGGAGCCGAATCGCTTGTGGATCTCGTCTGCCAATGGGAAGCACACCGCGACTCGCAGGAAACCATTGCGGATATCCTTGAAAGCCACGCCGATATCGAGGCAGGCAGGGTGAAGCCGCTCGACGAAGCTTTTGCCGACGTTCGCAAGAAAATGGGATTGACCGAGTGACCTATCGCATAGTCCTCACGTCAAAATCCGAATTGCAGCTTGCCGAGGCTGCGCTCTGGTGGTCGGAAAACCGCGACGCTGTTCAAGCCGCTCGATGGCTTGAGAAATTCGAAGAAACCTTGGCGACGCTAGCTCAGAATCCACAAAAGCACGGCGTCATTCACGAGACCGCCATCTATGACTTTCCGCACACCGTTCGCCAATTGCCTTTTGGATTAGGCAGGAAGCCAACACACCGCGCAGTGTTTGAAATTCGCGGCGAAACGGTTTACGTTGTCGCCATTCATCACCTCGCCCAACGAGACCTCCTGCCAGAGTACATCTAGCCCGTTCGGCGCCCGAGGCACGACCAACGGTCGCGGCTTTATGTTACTTCGACGCGGCGCGCCTCGCGATGTTTTTGCGGACCAAGGGCAGTTTTGTCTTCGCGGCCAGCTTGATGGCCCGGACTTTGTCGGCGGGCACGAGCGGTTCGATGCCGTACCAGATTAGCTTGGGCAGGTTGTGGTCTTTGGCGTCTTCGGCGTGCGAGACGAGACCTTCGGCGATGGCCCAGCGATCTTCGAGAGGCATCCGCTGCAAGGCCGAGGCGACGTACAGCCGCACGACCGGCGAGGGGTCGTCTTTGGCCAGTTCCGCGAGCTTTTTCACCACTTCGTTCGGGGCCTTCTTGTCTTCGAGCAGCAATTGCACGGCCCATGCGCGGACGTACTCTTCGCGGTGGTCGCACAATTTCAACAGCCCCTGCTTGCTGAGCCCGCCCGTGCCGTGCAGCGTCCACAGCGCCCGTAATTTTCCGGCCGAACTATCCTGCTCGTCGAACAATTTCCGCAGCGCCGCATTCGCCGCGCCCATGTCTCTTCCCGCCGCCGCCCGTTCGTGCAGGATTCGCCGAGCGTGGCGCACGAACCACTCGTTTTTGTGCGTGTGCAGGGCGACCAACTCCGCGTCGCTCTGCTTGGCGACGTCGACCTGCCGGTGCTTCGTACCCTTATACGACAGGCGATAGATGCGGCCCGTGTGTTTACCCTCGGGCGTTTGTCCGTGACAGACCTGGCTGTCGTACCAGTCGATGAAATAGACCGATCCGTTGGGGCCGTATTGCAAGGAGAAGCCGATGAACCAATCGTCGTTGGCGAAAAACGGCTCGTCGAAATGATCGCCGGTGAAGCCGGAGCCTTTGCGGTCGAGCCGGTCGACGTAAATGTTGCGGTGATGGATGTTGAACATCCACAGCTTGCCGCGAAATCGCTCGGGAAAGCTGTCGCCCTGATAGAGCATCGCCCCGCCGTGGGCGAATCCGCCCTTGCGGCCCTTGAAGCCCTGGTGATTGTGCTTGGCAATCGTCTTGATGTCGTCGTAGATGTGGCGGTTGAAATGCTGCCCGCCCTGCCGATGATAGCGTCCGCCTTGCACCATGTGCCACAAATGTGGAATCACGCAGGCGGTCATAAACAATTGCCCGTTCTCGTCCCAGTCGATGCCCCAGGGATTGCTCGTGCCCCAGGCGAAGACCTCGAACTTTCGTGTGACCGGGTGCAGCCGCCAGACGCCGGCATTGAGCGGCGTGCGATCTTTCTTGGGCGTGCCGGGCTTGCCGACATTCGAATAAGTGAACACGCCGTGACAGCCATACAGCCAGCCGTCCGGTCCCCAGGAAAACGAGTTGAGCGTCTCGTGCTGATCCTGGCGGCCCCAGCCGTCGAGCACAATCTCCGCCTCGCCGTCGGGCACGTCGTCGCCGTTACGGTCGGGAATGAACAGCAGATTCGGCACCGCCCCGACCCACACTCCGCCATGGCCGACTTGCAATCCGCTAACGTAAGTGATCTTGTCGGTGAAGACTTTTCGCTTGTCAAACTTCCCGTCGCCGTCGGTGTCTTCAAAGATCAAAATCCGATCGCGATGGTCGGGCTTCCAACCGTATTTGGTGTAAGTGTAATTCTCTCCGACCCACAGCCGCCCGCGGTCGTCGATACAAAACGCATTCGGCTGGCGGATGTCGGGCTCGGCGGCGAAGAGGGTGACCTTAAAGCCATCGGCCATCGTCATCGCCTTAACGGCTTCGGCGGGCGTTTTGTTGAAGTGCTTACCGCGCAGGAGCTTGATCGGCGGATCGGATGTGTCGGCCTTTTCAGTCTTGTCGGCGGCGAGGGTGAGCGAGGAGAAAAAAACGAGGCATGACAGGGCGAGCGAAGCGATTGCTTTCATCGTTTGAATTCCTTGGGTGATGTTCTGGGGCGGCGTGTGTTAGTGGAGTCACCACCATGATAAACAGTTCTCACAGCCCTTGCAGGCCAAGAAGAGGTGGCCGCCACGAAATTCTACAGATCAGGGCGAATTGGGCAGAAAACGTGACTGCTGACATCAGTCCGATCTTGTTGAAAGGCCGCAGACACGAATGACGACAATTTTCTGCCGTCTGCCCGAGCGGCCAATTTCATAGGTGCCGCCAGCGGCGACAAGCTGGTTTGAATTGTCATGACAAAGTCTCCCGAAAGATTGACGTGGCGTGATCGACGTGTTCCATCAGTACAATCATACGCGCTGGGCAAGCCCGTTCGGGTAACGGCTTTGTAACGTGCGGCCTACTTCGCCCGGCGAAAAACCCGCAGATCGTGGCTGCCGTCTTGGCGGGCCATCTCGTAATAGAAGAACGTGGCCTCGGGCAGATCGAGCACGTCGAAGTAACGCAGCGCCGCTTTCTCACCGCGCGGCGGCGTGGCCAGCGGGCCGTCTCGCGTCGCGCGATGAAAGGTGCGCAGGTCGAAGCTGAAAGCCAGCCCCACCCGCTCTTCGTAATTCTCGCTCACGTCGGCCGACCCGTCATAGAGGGCCAGCCACACGCCGCCGCAGCGCCAGATGCAGCCGATTCGTGAGCAGTAACAGTCCCAGCCGTCCTCGCTCGGCCCAAGAATCTCGCCTTCCCACCGCCAGTTGATCCCATCGCTGCTGGTCGCCAATCCGGTCGCCGAACGAATCAGACCCGTGTTGTAGGCGTCGCTGGTGCCGTGCAGTTCGTCGACCGCAGCGGCTTGATCCGTCGTCGCAAAGCTGAGCAGCATGTGATACAGCCCCGCCACTTGAAAAACAAACGGATCCTTAACGCCCTCGGCTCCAATGTCGTCCGCCGTCAACACCTTCCTGGCGGTCGACAAATCAAACTCCTCCGGCCGCGCCGCCAGCACGTAATCGGTCCGCCAGCGCCCATCCGCCGGATCAACATAGCTCACATACAACACCCAGCGTTCCATCCCCAGCCGCCGTATCGCACACCGTTCAATACTCGTCGTCCCCAGTTGATCCTTCGTCCCCGTCCAAATCGTCTCGAACGAAACCCCGTCCGAACTTCGCGCCAAATGCACCTCCGCCCCCCGATCCGGCTTCACTCCCCGCGGCCGTCGCACCCGATACGTCAAATAAAACGCCCCGTCGATTTCATCAAACATCACCCCTGGCGCCCCAACCCAATACCCTTCGCCCGCGCCCACGGGCTCACGAATTACCGTGCCCAACGCAGGATCAAACAGCTCAAACCGATCGAAATGCTGCGGGTCTTGGTGGGTCATGGAGTTGCGCGGCTGGCGATCTCTTCCAGATCGAAGAACTGAGCGTTTGAAAGATGACGATATCGCTCGGGATGACAGGAGAGTAGCACGATTTGAAAGCGACTCGCGGCCTCTTCAAGAATCGTCGCGATTCGTGCCAGGCTGGGCGTGTCAGTATTTTGGAATGAATCGTCGAGTACGACCAGTTGTCGCTCATCTCGAAACGCCACGTCAGCCAATGCCAGCCGCCCGGCAAAGTAGACCTGCTCCTGCTCGCCGCCGGAGAGATAGTCGATCGACACCGCCTCGTCGTGAGCGGTTGGAGTGACCTTCGTCGGCAACAAGTCCTCGGAGAATTCGATATCTTTGAAGCGGGTGCCCATGATGCGTCTCATCGTCTGAGAAGCCTTCACTCGAATCGGCCCGATGACCGTTTCGGCGATCTGCTTCTGTTGCTGCGACATGGCTTCGTAAAGTAGACGAATCGCATCGATTCGCGTCTGCTCCCGCTTCTCTTCGTGCTCAAGCCGACTGATCGTCTCCTCAACCGCCGCAAGCATAGAATAGGGCGCCTCGGCACCAAGCATGTCAAGCCGTTCGGTCTGACGGATCAGATCCTCGTTGAGCTTCCGCACACCCTCTTCCAACGACCGACGCTGCCGCCGCAATACGTCGAGAGCATCACTCGGGTTAACGCCAAACTCGGCAAGGAGAGCTTGAATTTCTTTCAAACAACTGCGGCCGGATTCTAAATCAAGCGATCGCATGCCCAACTTCCTGCGGCGCTCTGCGTCGGTGAAACCATCGCCTTGGAGCGAGTCAAGCCGTCGCCGCGTGTCTTGCATCCTCCTCTCTGCCGCTTGTAACGCCGACTGTTGAACGGCTAGCTTCTTCTCGCCAACTCCCAACGCGGTAGCCGCCCGCTGCTGTGCTGCCTCCGTGCGCTCGACGGCGCCGTCGAATTCCCGCTGCGCTGCTTCTGCGGCGGCGCGGAGCAACTCGACCTCAGGTGGACTCTCGCGCCAGCCGGCCTGTGCTTCAAGAATCTGTTCAACGCGGGCCGCCAATTGTGAACGGTCAGATCGTAGCATTTCGACGTCGTCTTCGGCCAGCAGAGTATCAATCTTGACCTGCAACCGTTCGATCTGCTGATCTAGGTCGTCGGCGTCGGCGCGACGTTGGTGTAATAAGTCGAGGTCGGACGTGCCCAGCGGCTCGGTCAACTTGGCTAAACGGGCATCGATCGCCGCGAGTTCGTCGCGTAGAGGCTCTACCGATCCGGTCGGTCCCGTCGCGCGGAACGTGCCGATGCCCGGTAGCTTGAAGGTTATCTCTGGAGCCCCGCGCAGTTCAATCATCTTTTCGGCGCTGAGAGATTGCACTCCGGGATGCTCGCCGCTAATTACCTCGACCGACAGATCGCACTCGGGCAGGATGGTGACGCTGATCAGTGCAACGTCTAGTTGACCTTGGGCCACCTCTTGCTTGTGCAACGCGTCGGTGATCGCCCGCAAGGCCTTCTTCTCCGGCGCAACGACTTCGCCGCGCTTGCGGCGTAGGGAGTCAAGCTCCGACTCGGCGGCTTCCGAATCAGCCAGCGTCAGTTCGATACGTCGGAGCCGCTGCTGTGCGCGGAGCAATTCTTCCGCCACGCGCGTTCGCGACTGAGCCGCCGCGACCTCGGGGCGTTTCGACTTCGCGGCCTGATTGGCGACCTTTGCCTCCTCGGATTCGCGGCGGCGGGTCTCCAATTCGGCGGACAGCGACGGGGCATCCTGCTGATGTCGCTCGACCTCTTGCTGCACGTCGGTCAAATCTCGGCAAGCTCGGTCATACTCTTCAACGCGCTGCTGAAGTTGCTCAAATTTCGCGCGGGCCGCACCGATCTTTTCCTCTTGGGACTCTCGCTGGACGACCAGTTCGCGATATTTTCGGGCTTGCTGTTCTGCCTGATCGCACTGCTGGCCGACGTGTGCGTCGTCTCGCTCGGCTTGAAATCGGAGGTTGTCGAGGTCCTCGACGCGTCGGCTGGTTGTCTCAAACTCTTCGAGCTTGCTACGAAGTGTCTCTTGCTGCTGCCTCGCATCTTCTAGTTGCTTTTGCAGAGCGGTAATGCGGGGCGCCAAGGCCCCGGACCTGACTTTGCCGCTTGCTGTGTAGATTTCGTTGAAAGCATCTACGATCTTGTCCTGAATCCGCGCCGATACCTCGCTGTCGGAAACTTGCCCTCCCAGCGCCTCTCGAATCGTATTGCGCGTTCCGTCCGACAGTTCGCGAATCCGCAAGTCACCTTGCGTGGCCCACAAAACTTGGGCGAATCCCCAATGTCGCTGGTCGCTGAGGCCGCGGGCCGGGGTGTCGGCCGAGAGCATTCGCCGCGTCCAGTCGTCGGCGTCGATGCCGTCGGCCAGCGGTTCGTAGTGGCCGGCTACCTTGCGGCTAAGTTTGGAAAAGGGCGACTTGATGAATTGCTTGTCGATCTGATACATCTCCCCGTCGTGCTCGAATTCGACGATCACGCGCGGCGTTAACGCTTTGCCCCAGGGCTGCAACGATTGGATGTCGGCGCCGCCGACCTTGTGACTGTCGAACAGAGCCCGGGTCAGCGCCCAGATCAGCGTCGACTTGCCGACGCCGTTGGGGCCGTGGATCACGTTGAGCCCGTCGCCCAATGGCCCCAGTGGTGGGATTCGTTCGGCAAAGCATCGCCAGCCTTCGACTTGTAAGGTTCGCAATATCATTCGGATGCCTCACTGACCAAAGCGTAAAGTTCCATCATTGCGCGGGTGGCGACTTCCGGCGTGGCGTACTCCTCTCGCGGACCGGCATACGACCGATCGCTCAAATCCTGGAGGTGGCCAGCCAACTGACGAATCACGCCGGAGGGCAGATCGTCGAGCCACTTCTCGTCCTCCGGCTGCGGACGCAGGCCATCGCGATCGAGCCGTCCGTAGAGAAACCGGGACTGAATGAGTTGATCCAGGTGCGTTAGCGCGGCGCTGTCGGTCGGATGTAGTACGCCGGTCAATTTCGCATCGAGCAGTGTGGCCTCTGGCTTCGGGAATGTTTCGATTCGCTCGTGCAGGCGGGCCAGATCGCCTTTGTCGCGAATGTCGTCTTCGAGGCTTTCCCAAGTTAGGCCGCCCGTGCGCAGCGACGCGAGCTTGGGGGCCTCGCCGCGAGAGTTGATTTCCACCAGTAAAACATTACCGCTATCGCGCTCGCCAAACTTAGTGGTTTCGTGCGTTCCGGAATATGCCATCCGCTCGGCACCCGATCCGTTCTTGTAGCGCGCGGTCGAATGCCAATGACCGAGCGCCAGATAATCGAGGTCACAGCGTGTAGCCGCATCTCGTGGAATCGGATAATCGGGCTCGTCCGTCACGCCCTCGACCGTGCCGTGGGCCAGCCCGACGGCGATCTGATCCTGACTCTTGGCGTCGATCCACGACGTAGGATCGCTGGGCGAATACTTCTCGTGCAGCGGGCACGGATAGAGCACCCCGCCGGGAATCTCCACGGCGGCCGACTCTTTCAGAACGTACAGGTTCTCGTGCGAATTCCAAACTGGATGTCCCCAGACCGAACCGGGCACCAGCGGATCGTGATTGCCGGGGATCAGATAGACCGGCCCGTCGAAGCGGCCGAGAATATCACCGACCTTCTGCACCAGCAGCCGTTCCACCGCATTGTCCTCGAACGTATCGCCCGCGACCAGGATGAAGTCAACGCCGTGCTGGCTGGCCATGTCGACAACCCGCCCGGCGGCAGCAAGCCGTTCCTGCCGCACCCGCTCGCCGACCGATCCCACGTGAACGGCCTTCATGCCGATTTGCCAATCGGCGGTGTGGATGAATCGCATAATAATGTCACCCCTAGGAGATGAAGTACCCGATCAGTGCAATGCCGGCGAAGACAACCGCCACGAGCACGATCAGTCGGATCGTAATTTCATAATCGTTGACCGCGAAGGTGATTCCATTCATCCCGAAATGCAATTCAAGCCGCTTCTTCGGTGGTTTTGACGCATCCTTGTCAACCATGTCGTCTTTATTGTACTCTTTCATTTCTACCGTCCTTGTTTCGTTTCCTGCGAGAGCACGGATTGGTAAACGGGCCTTCCTCGCCTGCAAGCGGGGAAGGCCCAACTTTTTAGTTACGTCGAATCAGACAGAATACGATGCTCCACGCCATTGCTTCTCGCCGTCGAGGCCGAAGTGTCCGAGCGTTGTGATGGCTCGCCACTCGGCTGCGCCTTGAATTTTCGGAGACGAGAATTGCCAGACACACGTACTTTTGCTTTAACGTCTCGGCTATAGAGGACACCGCGAATCTGCTTTTCGGAAAGGTGTGTTTCTTTGGAAATTTCGGCAACTGTCATCCAGCCGTCGGAGATTGAGGCGAGGACGCGCTTGCGCATCGAAGCATCGCCTCTCATGTGACGGAGCAGATCGTTGAGCGTCCCAAGGTCCACGGAATCGCGTGTTCCTGATGACGCTGGCTGCTGCGAGCAAAGATACTCCTCAAGGATGCGGATCGCGCGTGTCGCTGCGCGGTGGCGATCGTCAACCTGATTCCGCATCTTCTGCAGTAAGTGCTGCTCGTTAAGACCGGTCATTTCGCACGCCTCTGTTCGATCGAGTACTCCGTTAAAACGCCGCTAGCTTACTCAATCCTCAGAAATAATGCAAATGTGGTTCAATTGCCTAGAAGTAGAGCTACTCGAATTCCTGAAAACGCCGCGAAAACAGGGAATTTAGTTCTAGAGATAGAAAACGTGGAATTACCACGTATCTTGCTAATTGACATGCTATTGATCGGCCGATTGCCGCGCGCACTCATTTGCTTGATATTTTAGAATTGACAAGCGGCCGGCAAGGCCTCGGATCAGAGATCGTGGGACTCGTAAATTCCCGCGAACAAGTAATCAGGATGTGACCTGTGCGACCGAAATTCCGCTCATCAAGACCGCCGCTTCCGTGTATACTTCAACCCCATGTCGAACATCAGGCATAAAGCTCATTCACCGAAAATTCGGGTGGAATTGGCCGTGAACGGAACGGTTTTCGACCTGGCCCAAGTGGGGCCGGAGCGTGGGTATGTGCGGGAGCCAAAGGATCTGCCGCCTTGTGACGGGGAGTTGACGGTCTACGTTGACGACGAAACAATTCGTCGCCGGGTGCGTCTTTTGGACGGCATGTCGAGCGAGTCTCGGTTGGTTCGATTTGGTGATCCCGTCTGATGTAGGTTATGCTTCAGCATAACAAAACCTACGCAATGTCGCGAAGGTCGCGGTGTTATGCTGAAGCATAACCTACGTTACTTCTACGTCTCCGCTCCCCACAAACAACAACCGCGTTGCGACCGCCGATTCTGGCAGCCCGGACATCTGCGCAACGGCCGATTTGTACGCCTCGATCTGCGGTCGATAGTGCTCGACTTTGGTCTTTAGGGCGTTGGCGTCTTCGGGATCAATCGTGTCGGTTTTGAAGTCGAGAATGTCGACGGCGATTAGATTCTCGTTTTGGCGGATTTCTACCAGCCGGTCGATGGTGCCGTTGAGGATGGTGTCTTCTTGGCGGAGGGCGAAGCTACGCTCGTTGTGGACTTTTAAGGTCACCGCGGCGGCGGCGGGAGGGTCGGTATAGAAGCTGCGAGATAATGCCGCGCGGATTTTGGGGCGGGCGAGCATCTGCTGGAAATCACTCAGGACGCGGTCGACGTCGAGGGGGCCGATTTCGGAAGCGAGGTCGGCGGCGATATCTCGCAGGGTTGATTCGTCGGGAATGCTGTCCCCATCGAGCCACTCGATCTGCTCGAACCAGGCGTGGATCAGCGTGCCGTAGCTCATGCCGGCGGATTGGTCGAGCTGCATC
>JADFKK010000298.1 GCA_022564995.1 Planctomycetota bacterium
GCGCGATTCCGCTTGAGCACGGAGGGCGACTTGGACGTGGGCGGCACGGCCGCCGATGGCGAAGTCGAGGATTATCGACTCACGATCGATCCGCTCGTGCCCGCCCCCGGCGTATTTTTTGGGGAAAACATCATCAGCACCGCGATCAGATACCCCAACAGCCTGATTGCCGCGGACATGGATGGCGACGGCGACATCGACGTGCTCAGCGCGACCCGTTTTAACGACACCGATGAGATTGCCTGGTTCGAGAACGACGGCAGTGGGGAATTCACGTACCACACCATCACTGTCGACGCGCCATACCCCAGCAGCGTGATTGCGGTGGACCTGGACGGCGACGGTGACATCGACGTGCTCAGCGCGGCCTCACACGTCGATCATCAGATCATGTGGTTCGAGAACGACGGCAGCCAGCGATTTACGGCGCACACCATCACGGCGGATGGGACTTCGAGCGTGTTTGCGGCAGACATCGACGGTGATGGCGACGTCGACATACTGAGTGCTGACTCAAATCGCGGCACGATCGCCTGGTATGAGAACGATGGCAGCCAGGGCTTCACGGCACACGCCATCAGAGCCGACGCGTACGGAGTTCTGAGCGTGCGTGCGGCGGACGTGGACGGAGATGGCGACATCGACCTGCTCAGTGCATCCAACACAGACGATGAGATCGCGTGGTATGAGAACGATGGCAGCCAGCAATTCACGGTCCACACCATCAGCACTACCGCCGATGGAGCCAACAGCGTGTTTGTGGCGGATGTGGACGGCGACGGCGACATCGACGTGCTCAGCGCGTCCAGCAGGGACGACAAGATCGCGTGGTATGAGAACGACGGAAACGAAAGCTTCACGGCCCACACGATCAGCACCGACGCTGATACCGCCGTTAGCGTGTTTGCGGCAGACCTCGACGGCGACGGCGACGTCGACGTGCTCAGCGCGTCGCGCTCTGACGACAAGATCGCCTGGTACGAGAACGACGGCAAAGGAAACTTCATTCCCCACATCATCACGACCGCCGCCGGTGATCCTCTAAGGGTGTTTGCGGCAGATCTGGACGGTGACGGAGACCTCGACGTGATCAGCGCGGATGACGACAAAATCGCCTGGTACGAGAACCTGGGCTCTCGGCTACGCGGCGACCTGACCGGCAATGGGTTTGTGGACTTTGAGGATCTGACGATATTGTTGGCCGCTTGGAATGAAAACGTCTCGGCGGCTGAGGGGAATCTTGTCGACGCGGACGGGACGCCGGTGAACTTCGAGGATCTGACGGAGTTGCTTGCCGCCTGGACCGGGCCGGGGGCTGCGGGAGCGCCCGTAGGCCGCCGGTTTGCCGCGGCGCAGGAGGCATCGACAACGGAAGTGGCGAGTTTCGAGAGCGATTCGGATTCCGAGCCGGAGGCGCCGCGGCGAGCCACGGCCTACGAATCGCGGCGCGCGGCAGCGAGATCCCGCCCGGCAAGCGGAACCTACGCGCTGCGACGGTTGCAATCCGCGGCGGTGGATCGGGTGCTGGCGGAAGATGCTATCGAGACGATGCTGGATCGGCGCTCGCTGCGCTCTCGAAAATAATCTGCGGGAGGCGGCTCCGTTGGCGATTTATTTGGGGCTCGGTCGGTTGGGCCAGCGGCGGCTTTGACGGCTGCTGATGGTCGTTGGCGACCGCGATCGGGGGTTGCCGTTGGAGACGCCTCCGGCAGATTATCCTGGCGTCATCGCTTCTCACCAAACCAGAGCAACCTTGCCCGGCGGAATCGGAAGGCCGGGGTAGATTTTTTCCGATGCGAGGGAAACAACCGTCTGATCTCGTTTTCCCCGTTGCGGTCACGCTGCGCGTTGTAGGTGACTTGCGCCGTCGAAGAGGTCGTGACGAATACAGCATTTGCACGAGTGGGATCTGGGAGAATCGCCCGACTTGGAGAGAATCTCGCGCGGCAGCCGGGAAGGGAACGTCGAAGAATCCGTAGGAGGCGTTTTCAACCCGGATCGAATGGAGTCGTCGTAATGCGTTACGGATGGTTGCTGGCCTTGCTCTTCGTTCTGCCCGCGTTGGCAGGCCTCGCTCAGGAGCAATTTACTTATCCTTCGATTGAGACGGCTCCGCCGCGGATGCAGATACAGCGTTTGCCGGGGATTTCGAGCGGAGCATCGTCCGCCGGATATGCTCCTGACATTTACACGGTGGCCGGTCATGCGCCGTCGCGGCGGTATCCTATCTCAAGCATTCTGGGCGCCCAGCGGCTGGGGTCGATCGGCGAACAGCCAGCGCTTAGCCCCCAGGCGTCGACCATCTCTTCGCCCGGCAGCTACGACTTTTACCTGCTGGACGACCCGAGCTACATCGACGACGGGGAGTTTTCCGGCTTCGCGGCGCTCGGCCGTTCGCCGACTTACGAGCCGACCTTTTACAATCCGACCTCCGGCGGATGCGGTGCGGCGTGTAACGATTGCGGAATATGTGAGAGCTGTAGGGCGAGTCGCTGGACCATCGCTTTCTCCGGCCTGGTAATGACCCGCGACGTGGGAAACCGGCTGTGGACGACGTTCGAGACCGGCAACAATCCGAACCAACTCGCTTATTTTCCTCTGGTTGACTGGCAAGGCGGCGCCGAGGTGCGCGTGGGGCGAGAGTTTTGCGGCTGCGGCGGGCCGTATCGCATCGAGGCGGTTTATTGGTCGCTCGATGCCTTCAGCGAATTTTCCAGCATCACCCACCCCAACGGGTCAGCTCGCCGTTGATCTTCAACGACATCGAATTCGGTGTTGGCGATGCCGTGCCGAATTATTTCGACGGGGCGGCCGAGCATCGGCTATGGCGGACCAACGAGATTCATAACTTCGAGTTGAACGTCGTTCGCGGCTCGCTGCTCGACGGGCGCGGCGGCGGGGTGTCGCTCGACATCTGGGCCGGGCTGCGATACTTTCGCTTCGACGAGCGAGTGCGATTCGGATCGGTCGACGCGGGCTTCGCGTTTGGTTCCGGTGGCGGGGTGAACGAAGCGTATCTCGACGACCGCATCGTCGACAATCTGTTTGGCACGCAGATCGGCTTTCAGCTCGACTGGCAGACGGCATCCGGGATGCGGTTTTATCTGGCTCCGCAGACCGGCCTGTACGTCAACTACATCGAAAATCGGCTGCGGCTTTATCGGGGCGACGGATTCATCGCCAGCCCCACAGCCGGCAGCGGCGTGCCCGGCGGTTTTCCGATCTCGTCCGACACGACCGCCTTCTCCGTGCTGGCCCAACTCGACATGGGCCTCGAGTGGCAGATCAGCCGCCGCTGGACCGCGGGCATCGGCTATCGCATCGTCGCCGTCTCCGGCATTGGCCTGGCCGACATGCAGATTCCCACCTACGTCGTCGACCTGCCCGAGATCGCCGAAATCGACCACAACGGCGATCTGCTATTGCACGGGGCGCTGGCATCGCTCGAATGGCGGTTTTAGGACACTAGCCCGACGCGCAAGCGAGGGAGTCCGTTGCATGATCGCTTGCTAAAGATCGACTTGCTCGCGCTGCGACAGCCAACGGCGGGCCTCGACCAGCAAGATGAATCGTCCGGGCTAAAAGTCATGCGGCGAGCCGGCCGTGTTGAAAGCGTCTAAATCGCTGTGGGGCGCGACGTGCGAGGCGCTCTCGAATCGCATGTATTCGTGCCGCCAGATGAGGTTGATCTTGCCGGTCGGGCCGTTGCGCTGTTTGGCGACGATCACTTCGGCCTCGCCCGACACTTCGGCTTTGGCCTCTTCGTTTTGTCGGTAGTATTCCTCGCGGTGAATGAACATCACCACGTCGGCGTCTTGCTCGATGGCGCCGCTCTCGCGCAGATGGCTCAGCTTGGGGTGGTTGCCTTCCTTGCCGGCTTCCGCCTGGCGGTTCAACTGGGCCAGGCACAACACGGGGACTTCGAGTTCGCGGGCCAACAATTTTAGCCGCCGGGCGATCTTGGCGACTTGTTCCTGGCGCGGATCGCGGGCGTTGTCGGGCTCGATCAACTGCAGATAGTCGATGACGATCAACCGCAGCCCGTCGCGGCGTTTCAGCCGGCGGGCGTTGGCGGCGATTTCGGTCATCGTGCGGCTGGGCGAATCGTCGACGTACAGCGGGGCCTGGCTAACCACGCCGGCCGTCTTGAGCAGCTTCTGCATGTCGGCCTCCGAAAGCGTGCCGTTACGCATGTGGTGGCCGTTCACTTTCGCCTCGGAACAGAGCAGCCGGTCGCCGAGTTCCAGCTCGCCCATCTCCAGGCTGACGAATAAGACGGGCAGCTTGCCTCGGATGGAGACGTTGGCGGCGATGTTGAGCGCGAAGGCCGTTTTGCCCATGCCGGGCCGGGCCGCGACGATGATCAGCCCGGAGTTTTGCAATCCTCCCAGCAGATGGTCGAGATCGGCATAATCGGTCTCGACGCCGCCGATGATTCCGTCGTGCTGCATCCGCGCGTCGAGCCGATCCATCGAGTCTTGCAGAATTCGCCCGATGTCGGAAACCTCGCCGGCGACCTTGGCCTCGAGCACGGCGAAGATTTTCTCCTCGGCACGCGAAACCATTTCGCGGGGAGGAATGGTCGGGTCGTAGGCGTCTCGAAGGATGTCGGTGCTGGCGTGGATCAGCGAGCGGAGCAGCGCCTTTTCGTGGACGATCTCGGCGTAATAAACGGCATTGGCGGCCGTGGGAACCGACTGAAAAATCTCGGCCAGATAGGCTGTGTCTCCGACCTTTTCGAGTTGGTCGGCGGCCCGAAGTCGGTCGATCAACAGCAGCGGATCGACGTGCTTGCCTTCATTGTGAATCTCCAGCATGTGCCGGAAGATCGTCTGATGCGCCTCGTCGTAGAAATCGTCGGGGGAGATAATGACCGCTACGTCGTCACAAACCTCCGGAAGCAAGACGATGCTGCCCAGCACACCGCGCTCCGCGTCGGTGTCGCAGGGCGGTTGACGATCGAGAATCTCAGGACTAACCGCGGTGCTCATGGTGTCTGCCTCCGTGCTGGCTCGACGATGGGTGGCTGGCGGCTGAGCCAATGCCGCGACGGACCATCATACCGCGCGAAACGAGCCCGGCAAGGCGCCGCGACGCGGGGTCTGCGGCAAGTTTTTTTTGGCACTCTCGGCTGTAGCTGAATTCGCAAGAATTCAGTATTTTCCGGGCGAACTGAATTCTTGCGAATTCAGCTACCGGCCAGAAACACTTGCCACATACGATGCGGGACAACGTGCGGCGGACAGGACTTGGTGACCACGATCCCATATTTTGATGTGGGCAGCTCCAGATGTGCCTCCTAATGCGGCGGCTCCGATGACCTCTCTGAGCTTGCATCTGCATCCGCATCAGCGGCATGCGGTCCCGGCGGTTCGACGTCGGTCGGCTGTGCTGCTGCCCGATGTCGTCGACGGTACTTACGATACATCACGACGGCAACCACAATCACAACGATGGCGACGATGATGGTGATGGCCCATTCGGACCGCTTGATCCAAATCCGCACGTCTTCACCAAACCAGTAACTCAGGCCGAACACCAGCGACACGACCACCGAGGCACTGATCGCGTCGGCAAACAGAAACCGGCGAAACGGCACCCGCATGATGCCGCAGGTGATGTAGATGGGAGCTCGCACGCCGAGCATGAAACGGGCCAGGAAGAACACCTTCAGGCCGTGCTGGCGGATTTTCTCTTCAATCTGGCGTTCCCGCTCGGGCGTGAGATGTCGAGCCAGAAACGGATGCTCGCGGAGCCAACTGCGGCCGAAGTGATGCCCGATGTAGTACATCACGCAGTCGCCGGCCACCGCCCCCAGCAGGCAAGTCGCCAGGGCCAAGTAGACGTTCTTCAGCGTGCCGTCGGCCGCCAGCACTCCAGCCACCACAATTGGCACTTCCTCAGGCAGCGGCAGCCCGCAGCCAGTCAGCACCAGCACGACGAAGATGCCGAAGTACGAGCTGTTCAGTAGAAAATCTTCCATGGCCCCGACCAAAGGAAAAAGCGACGAATCGACCCGTTCACCAGCGCATTCTATCGATATCGGCCGCCGCTGCTAAGGACGATTGGGCGTATCGACCATAAAAAGCTGCCCCTCAGAAAACCCGGCCGCGTGGGTGGCGATGGAACCGCGGCGCTTCCCGGGAGTGACGAGCAGGGCGGCGATATCGGGGTGATCGCCGCAGTATTGCATGGCGACTTCGGCGCCCATCACGTACAGCGCGGTGGCCAGGGCGTCGGCTTCGGCGGCGGTGGGGGCGATGACGGTGCTGGAGAGGACGCCTGCGGCGGGGTGGCCGCTGCGGGGATCGAGGATGTGGCCGTAGCGGCGGCCGGCGTGATGGAAATACTGGCTGCCGGAGCCGGAGGTGGCCAACGCCGCGTCGCACAGGCGAATCTCGGCCACGCGGCGATCTTTCCAGATCGGGTGGCGAATGCCGACCGTCCAACCAGGCTCGCCATCGTCGTTATCGACGGTGGCGTCGCCGCTGCCGGCGGCCAGCACGCTGCTCTGCCCGCCGTGCCAGATGAAGTCGTTGACCTGCTGCTCGTGGAGCACTTCGGCGGCGCGATCCAGGGCGTAACCCTTGCCGATGCTGCCGAGGTTGATCTCGAGGCCCTGGCGATCGAAGCCGACGCTCGATCGCTCGGCGTCGAGACGCAAATGGCGGCTGCCGGTGCAATTCAATGCCGGGGCTAAATCGTCCTCGCGCGGCATCCGCCCCTCGCGCCGGCTGAATCCCCACACCTTCGACAACAACCCCGAGGTGATGTCGAAGGCCCCGTCGGTTTGTTCGTGTAGCTCAACGGCCCGGCGGAGCAAATCGAACAATTGCGGTTCCACCTCGACCGGCTCATCAGCCGCCCGGGCGTTGAGCCGGCTGATCTCGCTGTCGTCGCGATAGACGGTCATCTGGGCCTCCAACTCGTCGACGAGATCGAGCGCCTCAATGGCCGCCTCGCCGGCCTGACGATACCTGGCTGCGTCCAGCATCACCTGAAACCGGCAGGCCATTGCCCGACGGCTAAAGTGCAGCAGATAGCCGCCCGGCGAATTCGCACGAGACGGATCGCTCAGCTGGGCCGGCGCCACACGATCGACCAGATCCTCCGCTGCCCGGGCAGCAGCCTTGCCCTTGAGGAAATCGCGGCGGTGGCTTTTTCGTGGGGCGGACATTACTCGCCGCGGGTGACCTTGATGGTCAGGTTGTACTGCCCGGTGAATTGATAATTCCCCGTGGCGTATTCGGGCCTCATGCCGATGGCGAACTGTAACGTGCCATCGCTCTTGGCGACGATCGTGCGGCCCGAGCCGATCTTGACGACCTTACCTTTGCCGATGCGGGCAACGAGCGTACCGCCGTAGATCTTTGGCGAACGCAGGTAATAGCCGAATCGTGAGCTATTTCCTTCCGGCCCGCTACGATAACTGCTGCTGCCGTTGCGCGAAATCGTGCCGGTGGCGCTGACCGTGATTTTGTCACCCTTAACGACCTTGATGCCGGAATTCTTAAACCGTAACTGGGCAATGTAGGTGCCCTCGAGAGTGAGCGACTTCCGTACGTCGTCGCGCGCCGGTCCGCCGGCGGCGCGCTTGGCGATGCGGATGTCGCCCAAGTTGATCGAGAGCTGTCCGTACTTACTGTAGAACTGAAACGTCTTCGGCGAGATGTCGCCGATCATGGTAAAGACGGTGGTGGCCACTTTGTCGCGTTCGATCAATTCGTCTTGCGGCCCGCCATCGCCTTCAACGGAGTCGCCTTCGTCGGCCATTTCCGCGAGTTTTTCCAGAATGGCTTTCACGCGGCGGTCGCGTTCGACGTTGCTGCCGCTTTGATGTTGAGCGAGCACGGCGCGAATCGGCAGACCCATCGCCAGCAGTTGTTTTTGAGACTCCTCGCGGGCGGCGAATTCGTTGGAACCGAGCTTCTCGACCAAGTCGGTGATTCGGCCGCCAAGGGCCGGCGTGTTGTTCAGCCCGGGCGTAAAATTTCGTAGCTTGGTGATGGGAACTTTCAGCAGGCCGTAACTGGTAAGGACCGAAATCTCTTTGACCGAAAACTTGCCGGAGACAATCATGCCGTCGCGCAAATGGAGTTGAACCAATTCAGGATCGACCGGAGTTTTCGGCGCGGCGACTGAAGCCGACGTATCGCCGCCCGACTCGCTCTTGGTTGGCTTCTTCTTCGGGCCGCTCGACGGCTTCTTGCCAAACGGATCGTCGAACGGATCGTCGGCGGCGGCGTCTTTTAGAATCAATTCAATCGCTTCGTCTGCGAAGATTCTCACCGGCCGTTGTGCATCAGCGGTCCTCGAGAGCACCAGCCCCCATGCCAATGCCAGCGCGAGCGAAAGGAAAACTGAATGGAATTTCATCGTGTTGGCCCTCGAACGGATCTTGAATGCGTAGCGGACGCCCCTTATATCCAGGATACCCAATCGGGCGACGAATTGCACGTCGGGTGCCTCATTGGCCCAAAACGGCTCGCACGGCCATGCGCAGCTCGCGGCGGGTGAATGTTGAGTATTCGTTGTCTAGCCAGACGATATTCCCCTTGGCGTCGAGAAGATAGGTCCGCGGGAGCCGTTTTGTGGCAATTTTGGCCAGCGCCGTGCCATGGGGGTCGAATCGCTGGGGGAATTTGGCCCCCGCCGCGGAAATCGCCCGCTGGGCCTCTTCGCTGCTCTGGCCCACATTGACACCGACGACCGCCACGCCGCGCGATCCGTAACGCCGGAGAACATCGCGGTCCAAGTCGCGCAGCTCCTGCTGTGAGTAGATGCTGGTCGAATCCCAAAAAAATACGACCGTCGCCTTTTTTCCATACAGCGCCGAAAGCGGCTGCTGGGTTCCTGCGCCCGTGGTCAGCGAAACCGTCGTCAGCGAAATCTCCGGCATGGCCTGGCCAACCTTGACCAGGCAGGCCTTGGCGTGCTCGGCCGACATGACCACCTTCGGCATCACGGCCGGCGGCAGATCCTCGTCCTCCGGCAGCGGGATCGCGACTTTTTCCTTTGGCTTCGGCGGCGGCTTGTCCTTCGGCGGTTTTTCCAGGAGGGCAGTCGGTGTCTGCTTCGTCGCCGGAGATTTGTTAGCGACCGTTTGCCCGGCCGTCGCACCGTCGCTCGACTGGTCGTCGCCGCAACCGACCAACAGCATCAGCCAGCCGGCCAAGCCGAGTGCCAGGTATGCTCGCACGATCGTTCGATGTCTCATCCGCTTCGCTCCCTCCTTCCCAACAGTCTCCCCTGCCAACGACAATCCGTCAACGCGAAGATGCCGCGTCTACTTTAATCATCCGCCCGGCGAATCTGAATGCCTAGCTCGCGAAGCTGCTTCGCATCGACGCTGCCGGGGGCGTGGGTCATCAGGTCGGTGGCTCGCTGCGTCTTCGGGAAGGCGATGCAGTCGCGGATGTTATCCAGCCCGCCGAAGACCATCACCCAGCGATCGATGCCCAGGGCGATGCCGCCGTGTGGCGGGGCGCCGTACTTGAGCGCTTCGAGCAGGAATCCGAACCGCTCGGTGGCGGTCTCCTCGTCGATGCCCAGCAGCTTGAACACCTGCTGCTGAATCTCACCGTCGTGGATTCGGATCGTCCCGCCGCCCGTCTCCGAGCCGTTGACCACCAAGTCGTAAGCCTGCGCCCGGGCCTTGCCGGGATCACTTTCCAGTAGCGGCTCGTCACCGGACACCGTGGCGGTGAACGGATGATGTACGGCGTTCCAACACTTGTTCTCCTCGTCGAAATCAAACATCGGAAACTCAACGACCCAGGAAAAGTGCATCTGGCCTTCTTGGTACAGTTTGAGTTCCTTGGCCAGCCGTGTCCGCAGCCCGTTGAGCACCTTGCAGGTCACGTCGAACTGGTCGGAAGAAAACAGCAGCAGATCGCCCGGCTCGGCGTCGAGCCGCTCGCCGATCTTGCCCAAGAGTTCGTCGCTGAAGTTTTTGGCGATCGGCGAGGCCAGCTTGCCGCCCTCATCGACCTTGAACCAGGCTAGCCCCTTGGCGGCGAAGTCCTGCTTGACGTAATCGGTCAACTCGTCGATCAGCCGCCGTGAGTATTTATCGGCGGCGCCCTTGGCGTTGATGCCCCGCACCCGTCCGCCGCCGTCGACCACGGCGCTAAACACGCGGAACTCCGCCTCGGCGGCCAGGTCGCTCACGTCGACGATCTCCATGCCGAATCGCAAGTCGGGCGCGTCGTGTCCGAATCGCTCCAGCGCCTCGGCGTAACTCATCCGCGGCAGCGGCAACGACACCTCCAGACCCAATACCTCCTGGGCCACCCGCGCCACCAGTCCGTCGATCATGCCGATGATGTCGTCGGCCGTGACGAACGACATCTCCATGTCGAGCTGCGTGAACTCCGGCTGCCGGTCGGCCCGCAGGTCTTCGTCGCGAAAACAACGAGCCACCTGCACGTAACGATCGAAGCCGGCGACCATCAAAATCTGTTTGTAAAGCTGCGGCGATTGCGGCAGCGCGTAAAACGAACCGTGGTGAATCCGGCTCGGCACCAGATAATCGCGGGCACCCTCCGGCGTGCTGCGACCCAGCACGGGCGTCTCGACGTCGATGAAATCGTGCTCGTCGAAATAGTCGCGCATCGTCTTGATGATGCGGGCTCGCAGCAACAGCGTCCGCTGCATCTCCGGCCGCCGCAAATCGAGATAGCGATGCGTCAGCCGCAAGTCTTCGCTCGGCAAGTCCTGCCCGCTCGGCGAGACCGGCGGCGTGAGGCTCTTGTTGAGCAATTCCAGCTCGACCGCCCGCAGTTCGATCTCGCCCGTTTCCAGCTTAGGGTTCACCTTGCCTTCCAGCCGATGGGCCACCTTGCCGGTAACCTTGATCACAAACTCCGAGCGCAGCCCGCGGGCGAATTCCTTCACTTCGTCACTGGTATCGGGCGGATTAAACACGATCTGCGTCTTGCCATACCGATCGCGCAAGTCAATAAAGATGCCCCCGCCATGATCGCGATAGCTATCGACCCAGCCACAAAGCGTAACCTCCGTCCCAACGTCCTCGGCCCGTAACTGGCCACAAGTGTGCGTGCGTAACAAATCCAAAATCCTCGATAATGGGTGAATTCAGCGAAAAAAGGGAATCACGTATCTTACTTGGATGGAGGCCGGGCGCAAAGGTTCAAATAGGGGCTGGGGACTGGGGTCTGGGGACGGGAGGATGCGGGCTCGGTTCGAGTGCCCTCCATACCTGTAGGAGGCGTCTCCGACGGCGACCCTCCGCTCACCCAACTGCGAAGCAGTTCAACAACATAGCCCAGGGTCGCGCAGCGCACCCTGGGTCACCGTCCCCTCCACCCCGTCGTCAACCCTGAAGGGGTTTTACATGTAGTATTCGCCAAGCGGCGATTCACGGCGGTGGCACACGGCCCGGCTGTCATT
>JADFKK010000299.1 GCA_022564995.1 Planctomycetota bacterium
AATCAGAATTATCTCAACGGAAAATCCGCATTTCCACCCGCTAACCCACGGCAAAGAAACATGGCCCGCGAATAACGCGAATCAACAAACGATGTTACACAGACGGTTGGGTTGTCGAAGCCACCCGATCGCCGTCGGGAGACGTCTCCTACAATTTCGGATCGCCGTCGGAGACGCCTCCTACAGTTATCTCGCCGATCCAACTCGCGAGAGCACGGTATCGACGGTTTGTCGCAGAATTTGTCCGCTCTTGCGAATGCCTTGCACTTCCTTCGGCCACAGATCGATTTCGTGGGTGGCCACGACGCCGCGGCGGCCGATGACGGTGGGCACACTGAGCGCCACGTCGCGGATGCCGTAGCAGCCGTTTTGCACGCTGGAGACGGGCAAGATTTTTTGGCTGTCGAGCGCGATCGATTCGATCACGTCTTGGATGGCGATGCCGACCGCGAAGCCGGCGCCGCCCTTCTTCGAGATCACCTCGGCGCCGCTGCCGCGGGTCCGTTTGAACAACGTGGCGGCCGAGTTGGCGGTCCAGCCCGGATATTTATCGAGCGGCAATCCGGCCACCGTGGCGCCCGACCAAATCGGCACCATGCTTTCGCCATGCTCGCCGAGGATCAATGCCGAGACCTGCGTCGGCGGGGCCTTGAGCTCTTGCGCGATCAGCGCCCGAAAGCGAATCGTATCGAGCTGCGTTCCCAGACCAATCACTTGCTCGCGCGGCAGGCCCAGCCGGTCGTAAGCCAGATAGGTCAACACGTCGACCGGGTTCGAGACGACCATCACGACCGCCCCGTCTTTAAGGCCCGCGGAGTTGATCGAATCGAGAATGCCGAGGAACAGATCGACGTTGCGGTTGATCAAATCGAGCCGGCTTTCGTCCGGTTTGCGGCGCAGCCCGGCGGTGATGCAGACGACGTCGCTGTCGGCCACGTGCTCGTATCCGCCGGCCGAGATGATCTGATCGGCCGTGCTCGGCCCGCCGTGCAGCAGGTCGAGCGCTTGCCCCTCGGCCGCTTTTTCGTTGAGGTCCAACAGGGCGATCTCGCGCACGACCTTGCCCATCTGCAAGGCATACGCCGCGCACGATCCGACCAATCCGCCGGCTCCGATGATGCTGACTTTCATGGGTTTCCCTGGATTGTAGTGGCCGGATTTATCCGGTCGATTTAACCCGCTGAAGCGGGTCACTACGAACGGCTTTATGATTTTTGTAGCGCCGCCATGACGCGGTCGGTAATGGTGCGGATTAACGCTTCTTGATCTAATTTACCGGCCGCTCCGTTGGTCTTGGGCGCGTTACGTCCCATCGGCTCCGGCGCGGGGAATATCTTCCGCTCCACTCCGGCTTCTTCCCAACTGTCGCGGAAAATGTCGTTGCCGCAGATGTCGCAGTCTTCCATCCCCGGGTCTTGCCGGGCGTCGTGGAAGCCGAACTTCGTCTTCAGGTCCAGCAGTTCGCGGGTTTCTTTCTCGCTGAAATACTTGACCCGGCCAAGCTGCATGGCGAGCAACAAAATGCGGCAGTAGGCGTCGAGAATCTCGGTCCACCAGTAAGCCCGCTCGACCGTTTCGCCGTAACTGACCGTGCCGTGATTGGCCAGGATGATGACGTTCGTCTTGCGGACAAACGGCATGATCGTGTCGGCGAAGGCCTGCCCGCCGGGTGTCTCGTACTTGGTGATCGGCACGTCGCCGAGAAACACCTCGACCTCGGGCAGCACACACTGCGGGATCGGCTCGCGGGCCACCGCAAAGGCCGTGGCATGCGGCGGATGGCAATGTACGACGCTTTTGACGTCCTCGCGCTCCTTCATAATCGTCAGATGCAGCAGGGCCTCGCTCGATCGCTTGAGCCGGCCGGAAAGTTGGTTACCGTCCATGTCGAGCAGGCAAATGTCATCCGGCGTGAGAAAGCCCTTGTTGACCATCGTCGGCGTGCAGAGCACCTCGTTCTCGCTAATGCGATAAGAGATGTTCCCGTCGTTCGCCGCCGCAAAGCCCTTGGCATAAATGCGGCGGCCGATTTCACAGATTTCTTTTTTCTTCTGGTAGATGTTGGCAGACATGGTTTCTCCACTTGTAAAGCCGCGACCAGTGGTCGCGCCTGGGATTTATTTCACGATACTCACGTTGTCCAAAATTGCCGCGTTATACGCATCGACCGGCTTCAACTCCGGATAAAACGGCTGGGCCGCCTCGCCTCCTTCACTGATTGCAATGCGACAGCCATAACCGGCGCCCAACTCGTCGAACACAACAATCGCCTCGGCCCGCGGCTCCTCGTCGCAAGTTAAATCGTCCAGCGACAGCGGCACGACCATCCGGTACTGCGCCCCGGCCAGGCTGGGATGCCGGCGGCTGAGCGTGACGGTGCCGATGACTTTGCCGATTCGCATGGGTTTGTCTCGTTGATGCGTCTTCTGTATCTCGAAATTCGGACCTACACTAGCCCGACGCGCAAGCGAGGGACAACATCTCCGACGTATTCCCTCGCTCGCGCGTCGGGCTGGTATCAATCTTTGATGCCCACCACGCTCCAGCGCACGGGGGTGGCCTCGACGCCCAATAGCTCGCGTGTGCCTTTCCCATCGCTGGAAATCATCACCTCTTGCCCTGTTCCGGCCCCTAACGCGTCGACCACCAACACCGGATCGCCGTCGGGCGTCGTGCCGCCGGCCAACATCGGCTGAACGACCAGCAGCTTCCAGCCCTCCATCGACGCGTGCTTCACGGTCGACGTCGCGGTTCCGACAACAGTGCCCACTTGCATGTTTCTTACCCTCGTCATAAAGCCGCGACCGTTGGTCGCGCCCGTCGTATCCCGCATAAAGCCGCGACCGTTGGTCGCGCCCGTCGTATGGTGACGACGTTGCGCAACGGCCGGGCGCGACCAGCGGTCGCGGCTTTATGGATTATGGTGACCCCAAAATGCACAAATCGTCGATCAACGAACATCGCCTCTCGCGGGTGAACGTCAGCGGCGTGGTGACGCCTTCGCCGGTCGGCGTGGCGATCGAAAACGACAGGTAACCCTCGCCGCCGGAGCCGAGCGCCGCCATGCAGGGGCCGTTTTTGACGAACAGCGTCGTGTCCATCTCGCGGCCCATCTTGGTCATGTTTCGCACGTTGTTCGAGTGGATGATCGCCGTGTGACGGAAGCCATGCTCGAAGTATTTCGCCTTGGCGATCGCCTCGTCGATGCAGCCGACACGCACGAAGGGGATGAACGGCATCATCTGTTCGACCGGCACGAACGGGTTCGACTCGTCGGTCTCGCCGAAAATCAACTCGGTCTTTTCCGGAATGGTCATGCCGGCTCCGCGAGCCAACACGGCCGCGTCTTGGCCGAGGAATTCCTTGCTCGGCACATCATGGGCATGTTCGCCCTCGCCGACGCGGGTGATCGCCACGTCGGTCAGCTTGTCGACTTGCTGAGCGTTCAATCGCACGGCCCCGGCCCGCTCCATGGCCGACATCATTTGGTCGAACACGCTGGCCACGACGAAGACTTCTTTCTCGGCGATACACAGCAGGTTGTTGTCGTACGATCCGCCTTGAATAATGCAGCGGGCGGCCCGGTCAAGATCGGCCGTTTCGTCGACCACCACCGGCGGATTGCCCGGCCCGGCGACAATCGCCCGCTTGCTGGCTGCCAGAGCGGCCCGCGCGACGGCCGGTCCGCCGGTGACGCAGATCAGCTTGACGTCTCGATGGTTGAAAATCGCGTCGGCCGATTCGATGGTCGGCTCGGCAATCACACAAACCAGGTTGTCGATGCCCATGTCTTTGTGGATCGCCTCGTTGAAACGCCGCACACCCTCGACGGCAACTTTCTTCCCGCTGGGGTGCGGATTGACGACCAGCGTGTTTCCGCCGGCGATCATACTGACGGCGTTGCCGGTGATCGTCGGCAGCGAATGCGTGACCGGCGTGATGCAGCCGATGACGCCGAACGGGGCGTGCTCGATGATCGCCAGCCCGTGATCGCCGCTGAAAACTTCGCTGCGGAGAAACTCGACGCCGGGGGTCCGTTCACCGAGCGTCTTGAGTTTTTCCCATTTGTGTTCCAGCCGGCCGATCTTGGTTTCTTCCATCTCCATCGTGCCCAGCTCGACACACTGGTCGATCGAGATGCGGCGGATGTGGTCGATGATCCGCTTGCGGTCTTCCTTGCCGTGTTCGGACAGCCGCTCGAACGCCTCCTGAGCGGCGGCGACCGCTTCATCGACGCACGTAAAAATTCCGTGCCGGCCCGTATAACTGCCGGCCGATGCCACCGGCGGAGGCGAGCCGATCTCGGACAAGACTTGTTGGACCACGTTGCGAATCAAAGTTTCGTTAGCTTGCATGGAATTCATCCTCATAAAGCCGCGACCGTTGGTCGCGCCCGAGTAACCAGTCGTTTATTAGTCCTCTTCCCGATCAAACACACACTGCTGATCGATGTGTACTGAATCAATAATCCCGACGATCACGGTGTCGATCGGCAGATCCTTCGTTTCCGGGGTCAGCCGGGCGCTGGAGCCCTGCGTGATCAACACATACTCGCCCTCGCCGGCCCCCATCGTATCGACCGTGATAAACGTGCGGCCGGTGGTGACCAGGCGATCGCGATCCTTGGCGTCGAGGCGATACGGCTCGACGACCAGCAGCTTGTGGCCGACGAGCGTATCGACCTTTTGCGTGCTGACGAGCGATCCGGTGACTTTGGCGACGAACATGACGTTTTCACCGGCGGGACGCCGGTGCCACGATTAGTTTTCTAATAGTTCTTTGACTTGCCGGGCGACAATGAGTTCTTCGTTGGTCGGGATGATGCGAATTTGCGTTTTGCTGTGGTCAGCCTGGAGTTCTGCTTCGCCGCGAGCGGCATGGTTTTTTTCTGCGTCGAGGACAATGCCGAGTTCTTCCAAGTTGCTGCATATTGCGGCTCGAATCTCGGCGCGGTTTTCGCCGATGCCGCCGGTGAAGACAAGCACGTCGAGGCCGCCGAGTTCGACGAGCAGCGAACCGATGTGATGTCGCACGGCCGTGATGAACACATCCAGCGCCAATCGTGCCCGCTCGTTGCCATCCGCCGCCGCTTGTTCCAAATCTCGCACGTCTCCGCTCACGCCGCTCAACCCCAGCAGTCCGCTGTGACAGGCCAAATCGTCGAGCACCTCGTCGAGCGTCTTGCCGGTTTGCTGCATTACGATCGGAATCGCGAAGGCATCGAAATCGCCCGTGCGATTGTTATGCGGCAGCCCCGTCTGCGGGCTCATTCCCATCGTAGTCGCCACACTTTCCAGCCCGCGAATGGCGCACAGCGAACTCGATCCGCCCAAGTGACAGGAAATCACCCTCAGATCGTCTCGCCCCGTCAGTTCGGCCGTTCGCGTGGCAATGTATCGGTGCGAGGCCCCGTGAAATCCCCAGCGCTTGATCTGATACTTCTCGGCCCACTCATACGGCACGGCGTAATACTTCAGTCGATCCGGCAGCGTGGCGTGGAAGCCCGTTTCAAAGGCGGCCACCAGCGGGATGTCGGGCAATTTTTCGGCGAGTAGTCGCATGGCATTGATGTAGGGCGGATTGTGGGCCGGGGCCACGGAGTTCATCTCTTCCATCGCTTGCAAAACATCCGGCGTGACACGTTGCACGCCGCTGACTCGGCCGCCGTGAACCGCCTTGAAGCCGATCGCGGCCACTTCCGAGGCGTCTTTCAAACAGCCGATTTCCGGGTCGGTCAATTGGTCTAAACACTGTCGCACGGCCGCCGCGTGATCCGGCACGTCGGCGACCAGTTCCTTTCGCTGCTCGCCGATTTCGACAAAGCAGGCACTCTCGCCGCTGCCGATCCGCTCGATTCCGCCGCGCGCCAACTGCCGCTCATCGTCCATGTCGAGCAGCCGATACTTGAAACTCGTCGAGCCAAGATTAGCGACCAGGATCTTCATGATCGGGCTCCAATGGAAATCCTAAATCCTAAGCACGAAATCCTAAACAAATTCGAAATACGAAATCCAAATGTCCAAAACGAGTGCGTCTCGTGACTTTTTCGTTTTGGTTCTTAAAACATTTGAATTTGTTTCGGATTTCGGATTTCGTGCTTTTGTAGGTGAGTAACGTCCACTCCGCCGCCCACGCTACGACAAGAACGCTTCGGTCAGTCCGTCGGCCGGCCGCGGAATGACGTGGCTGGAGACCAGCTCGCCGATCTGCTGGGCCGCGCTGGCGCCGGCTTCGACGGCCGCTCTCACGCTGCCGACGTCGCCCTTGACCACGGCGGTCATGTAGGCGCCGCCGATTTGTACGCGTTTGACAATTTCCACGTTGGCCGCCTTGGCCATCGCGTCGGTCGCTTCGATCAGCGCGACCAGTCCGCGGGTTTCAATAAGTCCAATAGCAGTTTGCATGGTTGAGTCCTTGGGGTTGGTTGGGTTGATGTTGGTGTTACGTTTTCTCAGTCGTGGCGGAGGAGCTAGGAGCTAGGAGTTAGGAGTTAGGGGGTTAGAGACGAGGACGAACCGGCTGTTTACTGTTTCCCTAGTCCCTCGCCCCTCACTCCTCGCCCCTCCTTCGCTACTTCGCTACTTCGCCTTCGCTTTTTGCTTGGCCGGCAGCATGACGTCGAGGTCGTCGTGAGGTCGTGGAATGACCTGCACGCTGAGCACTTCGCCGATGCGGCCGGCGGCGTTGGCGCCGGCGTCGGTGGCGGCTTTTACGGCGGCCACGTCACCGGTGACGAAGGCGCTGACCAGCCCGCTGCCGATTTTGTCCCAGCCGAGGAATTCCACGTCCGCGGCCTTCATCATTGCGTCGCTCGCCTCGACCAGGGTGATAAAGCCCTTGGTTTCGATCATGCCGAGCGCTTGATTGCTCTTTGCCATCGTTGACCTCTCGTTAAAAAAAGAGTGTTGAAATTACTAAGTGTAAAGCCGCGACCAGTGGTCGCGCCCCGTCTACATAAACAATTCCACGCGCGAGGCGTGATCCAAATCCGCTGCGTTCCCTTCGTCTGTGTCGATATGAACTTCCAGCTTGCTGGCGTCGTCGGCCCGCACGAGCAAGCCTTCCAGCACGCTGCTGCAAGAACCGGAGTGAATCCGCAGGTTCATGCGGTCGCCGTTCTTGACGCCGTAACGCTGCGCGTCGCTGGTGTGCATGTGAACGTGTCGCTCGGCGCGAATCACGCCTTGGTCGAGCTGCACGGCGCCCTTGGGCCCGATCAACGCACAGCCGGGCGTGCCGTCGATATTGCCGCTGGCGCGGACCGGCAGGTCGATGCCCAGCGAAATCGCGTCGGTGAATGCCAATTCCACTTGGCTGGCGGAGCGCGTCGGCCCAAGCACCCGCACGCTCGCCAGCATTCGCTTGCGCGGTCCAACCACCATCACGGTCTCTTCGGCCGCGAAGGCGCCCTGCTGGTAAAGATCCTTCATTTTCGTCAGCGTCCGCCCCGGGCCGAACAGCATCTCGACATGCTCGTCGGTCAAGTGAATGTGTCGAGCCGAGATGCTCACCAGCAAGTTCGGCTCGGCCGATGGCGCAGCGCTCTCGGCCAGCACAATTTGGCGGACGATCTGTTCGATCGAATTTCGGTCTAGCGTGGCAATACTCATCGTTGTCTCTTCTCGATAGTCGTTGTTCGCTCCGCGAACGAAACGTATCGTTCGCGGAGCGAACAACGACTAAACATTATCAGTCGTTCCGGCCACGTGCAGCTTGACGCCCTCGGCGAGGATGCGGCTGCGCCAGTCTTCGCTGATTTCGTTGTCGACGACCATGTGGTCGACTTCGCCCAAGGGGCAAACGTAGGCCAGGCTCTTGTGTCCGATTTTCGTACTGTCGGCCACCACGATCACTTCGTCGGCAGCCGCCATCATCAGTCGTTCCAGTTCGACCAGCAGCAGGTTGCTGTTGTAATAACCTCGCTCGGTAATCGCCGCCACGCTCAACACGGTGCGGCGGACGTTAATATCGGCCAGCATCTTGTTGGCATACGATCCGATACAAACTCCCGTCGGGGCGTGAACGTAGCCGCCGATGACGATCAAATCTCCTTGCGTGTTGCCGGTAAACAAGCTCGCCACCGGCAACGAATTCGTAACCACCTGCACCGGCCGTCCGACAAGCAGCCGGGCCACTTCGTAAGTTGTGCTTCCGCCGTCCAGCAACACCGTGTCGCCGTCGTCGATCAACTCAACACAGCTTTCGGCGATCGCCTTCTTCTTGTCCCACTGGGCACTCTGTCGTTGGTCGAAATGCGGCAGCTTGGGCGTTGGCCCGGTGTAAAACACACCGCCATGCGTCCGCTTGGCCGACCCGTTTTGCTCCAAGTGATCCAAATCGCGACGAATCGTCGACGCGGAAACCTCCATCGCCTCGGCCAACTCCGGCAAGGCCGCGAATCCTCGTTCTCGCACCAGTTCCAGCAATTGCTGGCGGCGCTGATCCGTAACGGCAGTGGGCGACATCCTCTGAGCTCTCCACAAGTGGACTACTATCTGACGATTATCGTGCAAGTCGTGATTGTTTACAACCACCCAGATGCTCATTATTGCATGATTTATTGAATGATTACAACCTATTGCTGAAATAATTCATTCACTCACCAGGTCATATCTCTTAACCAAATTGCTGGTAACGACTTACGGCATTATCGTCCGAGCGGTCTCGCTGCTCCCCTCGCCGCTGCCATCGATCGCGGCGAGAATCTCAGCATGTCTACCGTGCTACAATTGGCCCGCTGCTTGGATTCTCGGCCTTCGATCCCCAAGGCACCCGGCGTTGCGTTGCGCAATTTCTCGCACGCCGAGCCGCCCAGCGACATCGACCGCTGGCTCGAGCTGCGCCGGCAGGCATTCGCCCGCGAGCGGCTGGGGGTCCGCCACTGGGACCGGGACGATTTCGAGCGGGAGATGCTGGCCAAGGATTGGTGGCTTCCCGACCGGATGTGGCTGGTCGAGACGCCCGCCCAGGACGATACCCCGTCACGTCTTGTCGGAGCGGTGACCTTGGCAATGCGGGGGAAGGGCGAAAAGTCCGTCCCGGTGGTTCATTGGCTGATCGTGCTGCCCGCATGGCGCCGCCGCGGCATAGGGCGGCTGTTGATGGCCACGCTCGAAGCCGAATGCTGGAATCTCGGCTTTCGCCAAGTCCGCCTGGAAACCCACTTGCGCTGGCAGCGGGCCGTGCAGTTTTACGAGCGTCTCGGGTATCGTCCCTCTCCGTAGGCCGCCGGCTTGCCGCGGCGCGACCTGATGAAGCCGGGTGCCATTCCCTGAAAGAGTCTTGCGTGGCAAGGGGATCCTGGTGAGGGAACGGGCGTATTTTCCTTGTGAAACGATGGGGCCGTTTTTTTCGGGTTGAATCGGGTTGTTGGACGGTGGTTGAATTGTTGCTGGTTTCTTGGTCGACGCGGTCGATTTTAGCGAGGTTTTTGCCGACGTTCTTTTCACTGCGGCGGCACCCCTACACATCCCTTCGTGAATACGGCTGCTTGGAGCAGACGCTCGGAAGCGCTTGTGACTTCCGACACTGAGTATTCTTTGCGACCGCCTCGCGGTAGCGGGTCGTCTTAATCAGGCTGACGCTCATGCCGCTGGGGCGTGAGTCCACATGGCACCTCAGACTGACCTCGCACCGCGAGGGTCTTGTTGCGGTTGACAACAGACCGGTGCAACCGTTCATGAATATCGGCTTTTCCTTTGGATGAATTGTTGTTTCCGCTTGCGGCGGCGAGAAGTCAAGTACCGGTTCCTCTTCTCTGTCCAGCACCAACAGAGAAGAGGAACCGGTACTGGCCATCTCATATCACTCACGAATCTCCGGGGGCGGCCCCTTTTGTCGAGCCGGAACTGAGGCTGAGTTGTGTATTAAGTCTCCACGGCCTTGAAACATGCTTGCATTTTTTGCACGCTCGGCCGGCCACCCGTCACATACGGTTGCCGGTCGCGGACCATTCGCCAAATGATCGTCGCCAAGCGACGCATCACCGCAACCCGAGCGATCTTTGAACCGCGGCGTTTCTTGATGCGAGCATACCAGGCCCGCATCGCCGGATCCTTTCGCAGAACATGCAGCACCATTTGCCCGAGAATAAAGCGGGCGATCGCGCTGCCCTCCTTGGTGATCGAACCCAGTCGATCGGTGGCTTCGCCTGAGTTGCGACAGCCCGGCACCAGGCCCCAGTAGTTGGCCAGGCTCGCCGGTGTGGCAAAACGCTCGATGTTGCCGATGCGACTGGCGAGCGTTAGGCTGCTAAAGGCGCCGCCGCCGGGCACCGTGGCGATGAGCGTCGCTGTGTCGTTTTGTTGTTGTCGAACTTTGATCTCCTCCTCCGCTTCGGCCAATTGTTCGTCCCACAGATCCCACTGGGCAAGCAGATGTTTCATCTCCAGTCGGTCGACCTCGCCTAGCGATAATTGGGCCAGCCACTTGCGGGCCGCTTTGGTTTGCAGGCCCTTGGTGGGACATTCCTGATGCAGATTGTGGCGCAGCACGATGTGTTGGATTTTGTTGAGCGTGCGCGTGCGCACCTGGCCGAGGCGTTTGCGCGTGGCGGTCAATTGTCGATCTTCGGCGTCTTGCGGCGAGGGAATCTGTACGCGACGCACGCCTTGTACTCGACGACCCGTCAGCAGCCGCAGCCGATTGACCCAGAGAACTTCGGACAGGGCCGAGGCGTCGCGACGGTCGGTCTTCTTTTTCGATCGCTTTTCCGGCTGGACGAGAACGGTCTGTTGGCAGTCGTACTCGTCGAGCATTTCCAGCAGCCAGTCGTTGAAGCCGCAGACTTCCAGAATCGCCACAAAGCCGCCCTCGGCGACCGCATCACTGCGCAGCTGCTCCAGGAACGCCTTGATCCGCCTCCACTCGGTGCTGACTTGCCGACGTAAAACCACGTCGCCCTCCTCATTGCGAAGATTCACGGTAATCTGCTTGCGGTGCTGGTCGATTCCAAGGTACAACATCAGATGGTCCTCCTGCGTTTATTGGGGCGGTAAAAAACTCCAGCCCGTGTTAATACACCAGGAGGACCACTCTTTCATAGAATCAGGCGGCTTGTCCGCCCTTGCGCAATGGAATGCGTAATCCAGCAAGGGCAGGCACAACACAAAAACGTCGCTCGCCGGGTGTGGACAGCCGTCGTGAGCAGCGCCGGACGTCTTCGTCGTCTCGCGGGAAAAAACGTCCTCTCGCCGAAAATTGGACCAGGCCCCGACTTTTTCAACAGGCTGCTAATTCGACTGTTTTATATCTGTCTCTTGCTTATGTTCAAGGGAGCCAAGCGTTTACGTTGTTTCCAGTGGTAGAGGCGAGCAAGTTCGTTGCGGGTGAAACGTTGCTCGCGCTCGCGGGTGATCCGGGA
>JADFKK010000300.1 GCA_022564995.1 Planctomycetota bacterium
ATCAATGGCGGCTACGTCAACTCCGTCCAGCCAGTGTTACGCTATCATTGGGGCGAACTAATTTGTTATTTGTCATTTGTCATTTCTTTCGACGACGCGAAACTGTCCAACTGACGACTCAACACAATTCCCACTCACTATTTTTCCAGCGAGACGTACCGTGCCCAGCGATCAAGCGCAATTCGAGTCGATCAAGACCCAAACACTCAGCCAATTGGCCAGCCTGCGGGCGAATCCGAAGCCGAGCTATACGGTCGACGGGCAGAGCGTCTCGTGGGAAAGCTACGTTGAATCGCTGCAACGGACGGTCGATTGGTGCGATGAGAAGCTCGTTGGGAGAGAGCCGTTTGAGGAGCATACGCAGGCGAGGACGTAAGGCGGGAATATGACGAATGATGAATGACAAATAACAAATGATCAATGGAGACTACTTCGACTCGGACAGCGGGCCGGTGCGATTTCCTTGAAACGAAACGATTTGTCATTTGTCATTTGTTATTCGTCATTTGTCATTGCTAAAGCACGATCCAGTATAGAACACAACCGTATCTCCAAACCGCAACCGCATTCCTAAATCAGCTAAGCCATGCCATCTGACTTTGATCCAGCTACTGATTTTCCCGACGTTGTCGACCGGCTGGAGGCGGTGACGGTGGCGGATGTCAGTGCGGCGACGAACACGCCGGTCGCCAGCGCGCTGCGGCGGGCGGTGACGACGCGCGAGGCGGCGGCGAGTGAGGGGAAGTACACCGAGAGCGACGTGGTGTGGCACTTGCCGGCCAGTTTGTTGACGTCGCCGCCGGCCGTGGGCGACACGATTACCGACGCCGCGGCGACCGTTTGGACGATCTTGGAAGTTCAACAAGCCGCGGCCGATTCTCGCTGGCGGTGTGTCGCCCGAGTGGCGGCCATCGACGGCGGGTTCAACGAAACGATCGACATTCAACTGGCCACCTGGAACAAGGGCAGCGCCGGCGCCGCGACGCCGGCCTGGGCCAACGTGCAGACCGGGCTGTCGGCCCGCATCCAACCACACCGCATGGATATCCGCGCCGAACACGGCCGGCGGACGGTCCGCACGACCCATCGTATTTATGTCAGCCAACAAGTCAGCGTCAACGAAAACCACCGGATCAAAGACGGCGGCGGCGGCGTGTACCACGTCGTGGCCTCCGAAAAGTCCGACCGCATCGACGCCCTGATGGTCATCCACGTCGTTCAGACGCCGTGGCCGGTAGGGTGAGTACCATGAGCCTCGAACAAGCCATTCATCTTCGCTGGCAAAACGACGCGCCGCTCGCCGCGCTCGTGCCGATCGCTCGCGTCTTTACCGGCAAGGCGGTCGGCAGCCCGCTGCTGCCGTATGTCGTATTAACACGCCAAGCCGCCGAGCCGATTGACTACACAAGCAGCGGCACGCGGATCGCCGGCGCGGTGATGCAATTGGACGTAATCGACGACGACCTGGACGACGCCAAAGCAATCAGCGTCGAAATGTTGCGGCTGTTCGATCGGGCGGACTTCGCAATGACGGTGGGCACGGTATTGAACATGCAACTGCGTGACCAGCGCGAAGAGATGCACGACGACGCCTCGTGGTGTTTGTCGATCGAGTTTGACGTGATGACCCAGGAGTAACTATGGCAGACAACCTCTCGCTCGATATCAAAGCGTCCTTGTCGTGGCTGTTCGAGGAACAGCTCGACCTGTCGGCGGTCTCGGATGCCGCGAAGCTCGAATACTCCGCGGCCCTAATCGACGGCACGGCCGCCAGCCAAGTCGACAAGCTGTGGCACGATGAGCGATCGCTGAGGCGGCTTTAGCGAGAGCCTTGACCTGACCAACTTGACTCACACGATCTTCGGCAGCACGGTGACGATCAACTTCGCCAAGGTCAAGGCCGTGTTGATCGTCAATACTTCGACCACTTCCGGCGATGACTTGCTGGTCGGCGGGGCCGGCTTCAGCGGCGACGCCTGGTCGCCGCCGTTCAACGGCGATCAGAGTGCGAAGGTTTCGCTGCCCGCCGGCTCGGCCTTGCTGCTGGTCAACAAGATCGACGGCTGGGCGGTCACCGACGGAACGGACGACCGGCTGCGCATGGACAATACCAGCGGAAACTCCGTCGTCTACCGGATCGTTATTGTTGGCACGTCGGCTTAGAGGTAAGGATTCAGGTGTTAGGTGTTAGGTGTTAGAAGCGAGTAGTCAGTAGGTATGTACTAGGTGTTAGGTGTTAGATGTTAGGTGCGAGACGGACGCATGCGACTAGATCCTAACTCCTAGATCCTAACTCCTAACTCCTCCTTTAACCACTCACGCAACCGCTCACCTCACACTTCACAACGAATCAACCCATGGCAACTTTCAGCGGCAAAGACGGCAAGGTACTCAGCGGCGCGGGCCTGCTGGCCGACATCACGCACTGGCGTCTGAAGACGATCGCCAAGAACGTCGCCTACGCCAGCAGTGCGACGGGCGGACATAAAAAGCGGCTGCCGGGCGTGAAGGACGCTCAGGGCAGTTTCACCTTTCGTCTTAACGCGGCCGACGCAGTGACCGGGCAACTCGACGTCGGCGACGTCGTCACACTCAAGCTGTACGTCGACGCCACGAATTTGTTTAGCGTGCCGGCGATCATCGATGCGGTGGAAGTCGAGACCGATATTTCGTCCGGCAAGGTGGTCGGCGGCGCGGTCGAGTTTTCGGCCGACGGCGCCTGGACCGATCCGAGCTTTGGGAGCTAGCAACCATGGCCATCGCATTTGAGGAACTGGAAGGCTCGCCGGTCGTGACGATCACGCCCCAGGGCACCACCGCCGTGCGCACGTTTCGCGTTGCCTGGTCCGATTGGCAGGACTTCGCGCACTTGCTGGTCGGACGCTATCGGGCGGTGAGCTGTTCGTTCGTGTTCGTGCGGCCGATGGAGTTTCCTGAGATGCCGAATCTGGTGGTCTCGGACCTCAAGGTCGAGCCGTTCGATCCGCAGAATCCCGACGGCAGCGACGTGACGACGATCACCCGCGGGACGAACACATATCCCGACGCCGGCGCGAAGGTCACCGCCACGTACAAGACGCTGTTCGACGCCGACAACCAATCGCGCGCCGATCTGCCGGGCGTGCCGACCGGAACGTATCTGACCTACACCGCCGAACTCGGCGCCGAATACCAAACGATCCCGGGCCGGATCTGGAATTGGGTCGGCGCCGCGGGCAATCCGCAGCTTCCGCCCGACATCAATCCCGGCCTGCTGATTCCGACCGGCACCTATCGGCTCAAATGGCATCGCGTGGCGCTTCCGCCCTGGGGCACGATCCGCGCATTGCGCGGCAAGGTCAACAATGGTGCCTTTGGCGGAGCGGCGGCTGGCACGGTGTTGTTCGTCGGTGCCCGCGTGAGCCGGCAGTTTCAATTTTCCGACGACGACGGCTTCTGGCAGGTCGAATACCTGTTTTCCGAGAAGACGGTCGAGTTGAGCGGCGGCACCAAGGTCGGTTGGAACTACCAATACAAAGAAAAAGCTGTCAGCGGCGAGCACTGGGTCAAGGTGGAAGACGACGACGGGAACTCGCCGTATCAGGAAGCCGCCTTGTCGACGTTGTTTCAGTTTCCGGCGTGCGTGTAGGTGAGGCTTGAGGCGTGAGTACTGAGTACGGTCGGGCGCGACCAGCGGTCGCGGCTTTATGAACAAATCCCAAATCCCAAATCCCAAATCCCAAATGTCCCCTGCTCTTAACCGCCTGAACGACGGCGAGTTCGTGACGCCGCAAGCGTACAACGAACTTGTCGCGGCACTGGAGCCGCTGCTCAACACCACGGTCGCCTCGCCCTTGCAGATGCAGCGCCACGGCGGCGGCGTGCATTGGTCGCTGGCGGCGCTGCCGGAATTGCGGCTGTTTGTGTTGAAGTCGGATCTGGCCCTCGGCACCACCGACAGCATGACCGACGACGTGCCAAGCGCCACGGCCCGACACGTTCACTACCGGCGCAGCGACAATATCTACAGCGAAACGACGCACCTGGACGACGTGACGGTGTACGACGTCGCGGTGATGCGCGACGCCGCCGGTAATCCGATCAAGACGCCGTCGGTCGGCACGGGCGATCGGGTCTGTGCCCACTTCAACGCCCAGAGCGGCCGTTGGGAAATGTGCCCTCCGCGACCGTTGATTCGCTTCGAGCTGAACACCACGCTGGTCATCGGCGGCTCGGCTGCGGCGACCGAATTGATCTACAACGGCGCGGTCTGGCTGGCCACGGGCGCCACGCTTATCGTCAACGACGCGATCAACATGTTCGCCAGCGCGTCGCCCTGCCGCGGCATCGCCGGCTACTGGTCCGACTCGACACTGTGGGAGATCATCCAACTCGATCCGACCTGCGGCGTCGGCGGCGGCGGATCGAGCGCACCGCCTTGATTGATACACACCAGGGTGGCTGAGGGTCGCGCATGAATAAGTTGAGAAGTTTCACACGATCGGAAATCCGAAGCACGAAATCCTAAACAAATTCAAAGCACGAATGTAGAAACCGTCTCATACGTCCGGCTTTACGACATTCGAGATTCGGATTTCTGATTTGTTTAGGATTTAGGATTTCGTGCTTCGGATTTAATTGACCATGACCCTGCCGCCCGTTTACGTCGTCGGATATCCCGGGTCGATTGGCGGTGCCAATACCGAACTGTGGCATACGCTCAAGCTCTGGCGTCGTTTCGGCCTCGACGTGCATCTGATTCCCACGAGCCAGGTCGGCGAACTGTGGCGGCAGCGCTGCGATGCCATCGGCTGCGTCACGCACGAATCGCCCGAGGGGGATCGCGACGCGTTGGCGGCCGTTGGCGGGTTACCCGGGGCGACCGTTGTCTCGTTCTGTAACGATCGTTTTCTTGCCGCGGCGAGCACCTATCGCCGGCTCGGCTGCAAGATCGTCTGGGTCAATTGCATGAATTGGCTGTTCCCGGCCGAGGAGCACCACTATCGCAGCGAGGGTCCGTTCGACGCCTATGTTTGTCAAAGTCGATACCAGCAGCGCTCGTTGCTGCCGAAACTGAAGCGGTTCGGCGTGGGGCCTTCCGAATGCCATCACATTCCTGGCGCTTTCGATGCGACGGAGTTCGAGTTTTGCCCGCGGAATCATCGCCCGCGCGAGGAGTTTTTCCTCGGTCGAATCAGTCGTGCCGACCCCGACAAGTTTCACCGCAATACATGGAAGATTGTGCGAGCCGTTCCTTACGCGCGCCGCCGCGTGCGCATCTTGGGATGGTCGGCCGCAGTCGAAGAAAAACTTGGCCGCCCGCCGGCTTGGGCCGAAACGATGCCCTGCGGCAGTGAAACCGCGCCGGCATTTTACGCCACGCTGCATGGCCTGCTGCACATCACCGGCAGCTCCCGCGAAAACTGGCCTCGCTGCGGGCTGGAAGCGATGGCCGCCGGCGTGCCGATTGTCGCCGAGGCCGACTTCGGCTGGCCAGAGATGATCGAGCATGGGGTGACGGGGCTGCTGGCAAGCAGCGCGGCCGAGTTCGCCTACTACGCGGCGAAGCTTGCCCACGAAGAAGAATTCCGCCTGGAAATGGCGCTGGCCGCCCGTCGCCGCGTCTGCGAAGTGTTGGCACAGCCTGAGCGAATTTGGGACCGCTGGCGACGGTTGTTCGAGAGCTTGATGCTACTGCGCCAAGTTACCGGCAACGCTCCAGGATAGAGGGCGTATTGGAATCGATCGTTTCTCTGGAAGCAGGAGGCTGGGGGATCGGGTCTGGGGTCTGGGGACTGGGGTCTGGGGACTGGGGACTGGGGAAGTGGAAGCAGGGAAGCGCGAAGCCAAGTTTCCTCAGTCCCCAGTCCAATGCCACTTACTTTGGCCGCCGTCAGGGTGAGCCGCAAGGCGCTAGCCGCGGGTATTGTGCGGGAAAACGTAACATGGATTCACCGGCGGCTAGCGCCTTGCCGCTCAAAGCAAGTGCCATTGGCCCCCAGTCCCCAGTCCCCAGTCCCCAGCCCCTCATCCCCAGTCCCCAAACGCCGCACACAGCATCGAATTTCAGGACCAAGCGTTGGAGTACCAAATTAACATGAAATTCGCCGTCCTTTGCTGTACCTACGCCCGGCCGCACTTGTTGCCGCACGCCATCGAGTCGTTCTTGCGACAGGACTACCCGGCTCATCAGCGGGAGATGATCATCCTTGACGATAACGGTCAGTACACGAGCCAATCGCGCGACGGATGGCACTTGATCAGCGTCGCGAAGCGCTTTCGCACGCTCGGCGAAAAACGAAACGCGGCTGCGGCTCTGGCGTCGGACGACGTCGATGCTTATGTGGTTTGGGACGATGACGACATCTATCTGCCGCACACGCTTTCGGCCCACCGCGAAGCATTGCGCGGTGCCGATTGGTCGTTGCCGGGTGAGATACTCATCGAACAGAAGGATGGCACGCTTCGTACCAAATCCAATCGCACCTTGTTCCATTCGGCTTGGGCCTTCACACGCAGCGCCTTTGCGAAAGTCGACGGTTATCCGTTCATGCAGAGCGGACAAGACCAGGCGTTGGGGGCCCGCTTTCGGCAGGCGGGAATTGCCCCCAGCGACCCGACCGCCAAATATCCACCATATCTAATTTACCGTTGGTCGACCAGCGATAGCTGGCACCTTTCGGCGATGGACAAGCAGACCGGCTACCAGCGGCTGGCCGCCTATCGACATCAGGCGCCGCCGATTCAACAGATTACGCCACACTGGCCACGTCAGTATGAAACACTAACCGCTGCGCCGACCGCGCTGGGGCAAATACCCTAGGTGTGGTGACAACAGGTTGTCACCACCTTTGTGTGATTGCGCAGCGCACGCGAGCGTGACGGTGCAGCGCAGGCGAATTTCACTATTCACGCGCCGCGACTCTTTGGTAGAGTAACTCGACAAAACCAATCAGCAAGTCACCCTCGCTGCTTTCCAGCACCAGCGCAACCTTATCGTGGACTTCCCGCTTTTGATTCATCGCCTCGATCATCGTTATCGCACCCTGCGTTGTCACTGCGCCACCGGCACCGAAACGGCTGTACAATTCGTCGAAGTCGTCCTCGGCCCAGCCGGCGAACAATTCCGGATGGTCCGAGACGACCTGTTCCACCAGCGGGTTCGTCTCGTGATCGAACGACCGATAGGCCAGCAACGACGGATCCTGAAACAACTCGTCCGTCGAGACGCCCAAGCCCGTCGCCAATTTGTGCAGCGTGCGCGGGTGCGGCGTCGTCGCGCCACGGGCAATCGCCTTAACGGTGCGTTCGTCCAATCCCGAACTGTCGACCACCTGCTGGAGCGTTAGGTCCAATCGGGCCATCAGCCGCCGAAGGTTTTCTGAAGCATGGCTCATACCAAGGACTCAAAAAAAGGTTAAAAAAATTCGCGAGACAACTACCCCAATCATGTTGACGGAGTAATGTACTTATGTATACTGTCTGGTCTGTGGCCCGTCAAGCACAAAAACCGCCTTGCCGCCGGTGTTTTTGTCTCGACGTGCCCGCTCTCCGCTGAAATACGACAGCACCCGACGTGCCAAAGGGGCGGAGGCCAGCGTCCAACGCAGCATTGCTAGGAGATGAACGATGACCATCGCAAAACTCGGCCCCAATCGTGCCAACCATCGCCGTTTTCGACTTTGGCTCGTGCTGTGCGACATCCACTGGAACCCCGCCCGCTGGGATGAAGTCCCCCGTCATGCACTAGCCCTGGAACCGGTCGTCGACGCGGCCCCATCACCGCTGGGCGATGGCTGCGTCTCCGCCGACCAGGCCGCTGCCTATCTCGAAGCCTTCAATCGGGCGATGATCGCCGACCATCAGCGGCGCTGGGCCGTGGCGTTACCGGTAGAGATTCGCTACGATGGCGAGCCCACTCAAGGCGACGATCTCGCCTGGCCGACGCTCCAGTCGCTGTCGGCGCGAGATTAGTTGGACAGCGCCGCTCAGATATGGCAAAGTGACGGTAAGTTCTTGCCGTTAAACGAAGAGACCATTCGTATCCAATATCCCCCACCAAGGAATCCCTCGATGTCGCTGTACCATTCTCTCGCCCCGTTCGTAGTGTGTGTCGCTGTTTTCGTCGACGCTGCTCCAGGTCAAACCTCCCCAAGCGACCAACTCACCCGGCTGATCGACGAGGCTTGGGACTTCGACATGCGCGAGCAGCCGCTGTTTGCTACTCGGGTCGGCGATCATCGCTTTAACGACCGGCTGCCGAGCGTGTCGGTGGCCGACAGCCAGCGGCGGCGAAAGACGAAGCAGGCGTTTCTGAAACGGCTGGCGGCGATCGACCGCGCCAAGCTGCCGCGCTCCGATCAGATCAACTACGACATCTTCCGCCGGCTTACCGCAAACGAAGTTCGTGAATACGGCTTCAAGAGCTACTTGATTCCGATCACCAATCGGGCCGGCTTTCATATTTCGTTTCCCGAATTACGCCGCAGCGCTCCGCTAAAGACAACCGTTGATTACGAAAACTACATTGCCCGACTCAAGGCGTTCGACCGTTACGCCCAGCAGCACGTCGAGATCATGCGCGTCGGCATCAAGCAGGGCATCGTCTTGCCCGACATCGTGCTGGCGGGCTTTCGCGCGCCAATCGAAACGCATCTGGTCGACGACCCGACCGAGAGCTTGCTGTACGAGCCATTTCGTAAGTTTCCGCAGAGCGTCTCGCAACAACAGCAGAAACGGCTCGCCGCGGCCGGCCGCAAGGCGATTATTGAAAGCGTCGTGCCCGGCTATCGAAGGTTCTTGACCTTTATGGAAAAGGAGTACATCCCGGCCGCCCGCGGCTCCATCGGTGCGTCGGCCTTGCCCGGCGGGCGCGCGTTCTACCGCCATCGCGTCCGCAAATACACGACGCTCGACCTCTCGCCGGAGCAGGTTCATCAGACCGGGCTGGTCGAAGTCAAGCGCATCCGGGCCGAGATGCAGCAGATCATCGAGAAGGTTAAGTTCAAGGGCGATCACGCCGCGTTTATCAAACATCTGCGAACCGATCCGCGGTTTTATCCCAAAACGCCCGAGCAACTGATGAAGGAGGTCGCCTTCATTCTCAAACAAATGGACGGCGAGCTGCCGCGGCTGTTCAAGACGCTGCCGCGGACGCCCTACGGCCTGCGGCGGATTCCCGACTACATCGCTCCCCGCACGACCAGCGCCTATTATCAACAGCCGGCCGGCGACGGCAGCCGCGGCGGGTTTTACTACCTGAACACGTACAACCTGAAGAGCCGGCCGCTGTTCGAGATGGAAGCGCTTTCGTTTCACGAGGCCGTGCCGGGCCATCATTTGCAGTTGGCGTTGCAACAGGAGATGACCGGCCTGCCGAAGTTTCGCCGCTTCGCCGGCTTCACCGCCTTCGTCGAAGGCTGGGCCTTGTACGCCGAGCGGCTCGGGCTGGAGGTCGGCTTCTACCAAGACCCCTACAGCGACTTCGGCCGCCTTAGCTTCGAGATGTGGCGAGCCTGCCGGCTGGTGGTCGACACGGGCATCCACTACTTCGGCTGGACCCGCCAGCAGGCCATCAACTACATGGCCGCCAACACGGCCCTCAGCCTGCACAACATCACCGCCGAGGTGGACCGCTACATCTCCTGGCCCGGCCAAGCCCTGGCCTACAAAACGGGCGAGCTAAAAATCCGCGAGTTGCGAGCGCGGGCCGAAAAGAAGCTCGGCAAGGCGTTCGACATAAGAGAATTCCACGAAATCATCCTCGGCAGCGGGTCGGTGCCGTTGGGCGTGTTGGAGGAAAATGTGGATGAATATATCGAGGCGGCGTTGAAGCCGTGACGTCTCGCCATTTTTCAACACCGAGGAACGGAGGTGAGGGGAAAGGATGCCGGGACTTGCGAGTTGTGGGTAAGGCTTCAACGCAAAGACGCAGAGGCGCCAAGACGCGAAGGACGTTGGAAGGGGGGAATTGAGAATTGAAAAATGCTTATCCTTCATCCTTCATCCTTCATCCTTCCTTCTTACCTCCCTGCCCCTTTGCGCCTCTGCGTCTTCGCGTCTTTGCGTTAAAACCTTACCCACAACTCGCAAGTCCCGGTGTCCTTTGCGTCAGTTCGCGTTCCATCACGATCCAACGTAAAACGCCGCATCAACTTCCGACCCACGCCCGCCCCCCCTTTTTCGCCCATTAGTCGCCAAGCCGCGTCGCATTTGTTACCCTGACCGTCATCATGGCTGCCCCGACAATAAAATACCTCGTGTTCGACGTCGAAAGTGTTGCCGACGGCGAACTGGTCAGCAAGCTCCGCTATCCGGGCGAATCACTCAGCGCGGTGGACGCCGTGCGGCGGTATCGCGACGAATTGATGGAACAATACGGAAAGGATTTTATTCCCTATCCGTTTCAACTGCCGATCTCGGTGGCCGTGGGAAAATTGGACGCGGCGTTTGCGTTGCAGGATGTGGTGCTGCTCGACGAGCCGGAGTTTCGGCCGCACGTGATTACGGAGAACTTTTGGCGGGGCTGGGAAGCTTACAAACATCCGACGCTCGTTACGTTCAACGGCCGCACGTTCGACATTCCGCTGTTGGAATTGGCGGCGTTTCGTTATGGGCTGAGTTTGCCCAATTGGTTCAGCATCAACAAACGCAGCTTCGACCAGCCGCGCAATCGATATAACATTGAGGCCCACGTCGACTTGCAGGAGATCCTTACCAACTTCGGCGCCACCCGCTTCACCGGCGGATTGAACTTGGCGGCCAACATCCTCGGCAAGCCCGGCAAGATGGACGTGCAGGGTGACATGGTGCAGGACATGTACGACGCGGGCCGGCTGGCGGAGATCAACGACTACTGTCGCTGCGACGTGTTGGACACGTACTTCGTTTTCTTGCGCACCCGCGTGCTGCTCGGCCAACTCGACCGCGGCCGTGAACACAAGCTCATCGCCGAGACGAAGCACTGGATCGAAGAGCAGGCCGAGACCAAGAGTGCCTATCAACTTTACCTCGACCGCTGGGGCGATTGGTCGAATCCTTGGGAGACGGCGGAGGAAGATAGGGCGACTGGCGGCTAGTGCTTTGTCAATGTTGTAAATTAGGATTAGCCGCGGGGCATTAGCCCCCGGTTGGTGCGACGATAACTTCTGTTGAAACGCTGGGGTCCACCGCAGAAGTTGGCTTGGCGAAAGAAGGCAGGCAGAATAATGGACAGTGCTTCTAAACGGGCGAAGCAGTAGAAGGCGTGGCGTTCGCGATCCCAGGCATAAATGCCTGGGCTAGTCAAAAACGATGGCGTTTCAATTTCATCATCTCACGCCTAGCGGGCTTGATCGCACGATGCCCGAGAGGATCAGGTGTGGGACGAATTGCGT
>JADFKK010000301.1 GCA_022564995.1 Planctomycetota bacterium
GTGCGTTTTGTGTGGTCATCGTTTGGCGACGAGTGGCCCAAACGCGGTTTCGCGACGAGGATCAGCAGGCCGATTTTCTCGACGGAATCGACGATTGTCTCGAATCAGGAGATTTCGACGGCGTGGCCGAGCTCTGTGAAGGCGATCGCCGGGCGATGCCGCAGTTGGTACTGTTGGCGGTCGGTAACCGCGAGTTGGGATACGCCAAGGCGCGGCGTCTGGTCGCCGATCGCTTCGGACGAGACGTGTTGGCCGACTTGGAGTATCGCCTGAGTTGGGTCTCGACCGTGATTAAAACGGCTCCGATGGTCGGCCTGCTGGGCACGGTCATCGGCATGATGGGCGCCTTCCGCACGTTGGGCGCTGGGAAGGCACCCAATCCGGCGATGCTGGCCGGCGACATTTACCTGGCACTGATCACCACCGCCTGCGGCCTGGCAATTGCGATTCCGCTGGTGTTTTGCACGGCCGCCATCAACGTGCGAATTCGCAAGATGGAAGATCTGGTGGGCGTCGGTCTGACCCGATTCTTCGAGTCGTTCAAAGGCGCACTGGCCGCACCGGCTAAGGCGTCGACGAAGACGGCAACGAAGATGGCGACCACAAAGACTGCCGTGCCGACGGCGGCGGGGAAGTAACGCCATGCCGCCTGAACTGCCATCTGATCTGTCGCCTGCCGCTGTTGACCATGTCGTCGACAACGTCCCTGATCTGGACGAGGGCCCCGTGATTCCGCGCCGCCGCGTTGAGGACAGCGGCGAAATGGACATCACGCCGATGATCGACATCACCTTTCTGTTGCTGATCTTCTTCATTGTTTCATCGACGCTGGCCAAAACCGCTGATGTCCCCCTGGCCAAGGCGCGACATGGACGGGGGGTCGACGTCAGTTCGTGCGTTGAGATCACGATCAAGCGCGACGGGCAGGCCGGGGCGGAGATTTTTCTGGCCGGCCGGAAGGAAGCTCTGCCCGACAACGACCTTCAGCAGGCCGAAGCCATTCGCGAGGTGGTCACCGCCGGCCTGGAAGCTGGCAAGAGTGCGGTGCTCATCAAGGCGGGCAAAGGCGTTCACTGGCGGCACATCGAGCGCGTCAAGCGGGCTCTGGCGGAGATCGAAGGCCTGGAAAATGTTCACCTGGCGGTGGAGGAAGTGAGATAGCGCCATGAGCATTCGTTTTCATTGTCAACACTGCAACACCGCGATGTCGGCCGCCGACCGATTGGCCGGCGCCAAAGTCAAATGCAAGAAATGCGGCCAAGGGGTCGTTGTGCCTCAAGCAGCCGAGCCGCGATCAACGGGGCTCCAATCAACGGGGCTCCAATCATCCGTGGCGTTTTTGGAAGACGACGAGAACGACGAGCCGCCGTTCGACTTTAGCCGGCGTCGTGACGACGAAAAAGAAGAAGAAAACGAAGTCGACATGACGCCGATGGTCGACGTGACGTTTTTGCTGTTGATTTTTTTCATGGTCACCGCGGCGTTTCACGTCGAAGCGGCCTTCACGAGCCCGGCCAGCGAGCAGGAGGAAGCGGCCAGCCAGGCCGAGCCCCTCGAGGAGCTGATTGAAGACCCCGACAACATCACGGTCTTCGTCAACAGCGACAACACCTATCGCGTGAGGGTGTCGTTTTGGAATGAAGAAAAAGATGCCCCCAGCGATCAGGAAATGCGCGTCAAGCTGCGCGAGGCCCGCCGCGGCCCCGGCGGCGGCGCCCGCCCTCCGAACAAGCTGCTGATTATGGCCAGCGCCAACGCCCGCAACGACAAAGTCATTAAGGTTTACGACGAAGGCAACGAGCTGGAAATGGAGAGCATCCGTATCGAGATGGTGGACGAGGATGAGGATTATTGATTTGGGAATCGACGATTTTTGATTGACGATTTGAGTTGAGATTTGAGATTTGTAAAGCCGCGACCAGTGGTCGCGCCAGGACTTACGGACACACATAGCTATTTATGCCCCCCTTTCGTTCTGTTTAGCAGCACGACCTCCACGCTCCGGGGCGGGGCGGCTCGGTTTCAAATCTCAAATCTGAAATCCAATCTCCCCGCGACTTGAATTCCGGGCCTGGCGATGCGACAATAGAGGTTGAATATATTCCCTGGCGGATGGCTCGTAGCGGCGGATCTGGGCTTTAGTACCTCAAGCAGTGAAAATGTTATGGCAAAAGTATTCTCACAAATGTCGGAAGTGGCCGAAAATTCGATCGGCGTGGTGTTCGGTTACCATATCGTCGCCGGCATGTTGGCCCTGGTCGTCTTGCCTGGGTTACCACTTCTCGATGGATCCCTACTATGGGGTGCCATGGGGGCGATCGTGGCCGCTCTGCTGGTGATGATGTGGTTTGTGCGCGGCCTGATGAAGTCTGACCGCCTGGCTTGGTTTTGGGGCCGTTACCTGATGCTGTTTGGCTTCGTCGTGCGATTTATCTTGATGATTGCTTTCGGCGTGATGGCCTCGCAAGCGGGCGCCCAAGGCTACGCCGTGCTGCCGTCGGGCGCCGTCGGAGCGTTGCTCGCCGCGGAATACGGGGGCACCATCCTGCCGATGTTCGGGCTCTGGTTCTTTTTGCTGGACCTGACCGTGACCTTCGCCGGCCTCGTGGGCTACATGACGATGGGCAACAAAAAGTCGTTGGCCCACTTCGATTTGATCTGCCCCGAATGCAACACCATGACCAAGAAAGCAGCCGACTTTCTATTCAAGCGGGCCCAGTGTCGCGCCTGCAAGCACACATGGTAGACGATGCGACCAAGGAAGTTGGCATGACCGCTGAAGAATTTGTTGACCAGCTCGAGCAGTCGGACCTGCTGCCTCGAGAAGTCGTAGAGAAAATCCGCAAGCAGATCGGCTCCGCTCGCCGGCCGCTCAATCCGCAGGCCGTCGCCAAATGGCTCGTCGACAAGGGCCATCTCACCGCCTTTCAGGTAAAGCGTCTGCTGCCGGAAGAGCCGCCGGCGGAAACGCAATCGGAACAGACGCCGCCCGCGGAAGACGAACTGGGGCTGGCGCCGCTTGAGGAGGACGAGCCGAAGACGCCGGCTGCGAAAAAAGAGCCCCCGCCAAAAAAGAAGCCGAAAAAATCGGCGCCGGTAGAAAAAGTTCAGGCCCCGGCATCTGCTGCGCCGCAAGCGACTGATTCGCCGCAATCGACGGGCATCGTGGAAGATGAGTTATCGCCGCTCGGGGCGCTCGACGCGCTGGACGAAGCGGCCCTCGACGCGGGCAATCCGCTGATGCCCACGACGTCGAAAAAGAAGGGGCTCAAGAAGCTGCTCTCCTTGCCTAAGTCCGACGAGCCGGAGATCAAGGCCCACGATGAGCCGAAGAGCCACGACACGCGAACTCGCACGCTGATTACCGTGGTCAGCGGGTTGTTTGTCGGGTTGTCGATTCTCCTCGCCGTGTTGTACTACGCGATTACCGGCACCTCGGCGACCGAGATGTTGCAAAAGGCCGACGAGTCGTACGAGCAGGGTTCATACGGCCAAGCCATTGAGGAGTACGACCAGTTTCTCAAGGAATTCCCCGACCACGAGGAGGCCAGCCGCGCCCGAGTGTTCCGCGGCCTTGCGCGGCTGCGTCAAAAGGTCGAGGGCGGCAGCGATTGGGAGGCGGCGTTGGCCACGGCGCAGGAAGTCCTTGAAGAGATCAAGGACGAAGATGATTTCCCCAAGGCCCAGGCCGAGTTGGCGACGTTGCTGCCCGATATCGCCGAGGGGCTGGCCAAGGAGGCCCGCGAACTGGCGGTCGAGAAGCCGGCCGAGGCGGATAAGAAGGTCGTTCTATTCGATCAGGCGATGCTGCTCGTTAATAATCGAGATTACATCCCCAACTCCGTTCGCAGCGTAGGCCGCATTGAGGACATCGAGGGATTGGTTCGTGTCGCTCGAAAGAAAATCAATCAAGACGCCAGGCTGATCGAAACGCTGGCGATGATCGACGCGGCGATTGCCCAGAACCAGCCGGATGAAGCGTATCAGGCGCGCAAGTCGCTGCTCACCGAATACCCCGATATCGAGCAAGACCCGCGGCTGGTCGCAAAAATGAAGGAGATCGCGGCGGCGGAAAAAAATCGCATCACCGTAACGCCCGGAGGCGCCAGAGCCATTCGCAAGGAGCCAGCTTCCAGCGTTCTTTCGGTTACGGCCTTGGCCGCGACCCGCGCCGGCCAACTCGGCAGGGCGCCTGGTGTCGACGGGCGCGTCGTCTTTGCGCTGGCCGAGGGGGCAGCCTACGGGCTCGACGCGGCCAGCGGCGAGGTGCTCTGGCGGCGCTTCGTGGGCTTCGATACCCAGATGCTGCCCACGCCAATCGAACCGCTCGCTGGTGGTGACGCGCCGCCCGTCGACGCGCTGCTCGTCGACTCGGTCCGTAACGAGGTGGTCCGGGTGGTGGCCCGCAGCGGCCAACTTGTTTGGCGCCATCCGGTCGGCGAGCCGTTCGACGATGAGCCGCTGTTGCTGGACGATCGCATCCTCGTATCGACGAACTCCGGCCGGCTGCTCACGCTCGATGCAACAAGCGGCGACGCGTTGTTTTCCGCCAAATTGCCCCAGAAACTGCGAGTTTCGCCGGGCGGCGATCCGCGCAAAGGCTATGTCTATCTGACCGGCGAACATTCGAACCTGTACGTGATGTCGCTGAGTGACGGATCGTGCCGCGAAACGGTTTTCCTGGGCCACGACCCCGGCAGCGTAACGGTGCCGCCGCTGGTGGTGCAGCGGTTTGTCATGGTCATCGAGAACCGCGGCCATGACTTATCGTGGCTGCACGTTCTTGCCACCGACGTTAGCGGGCTGCCGGTCGGCCTGCTGCCCAAGCCGATTCCGATCAAAGGTCAGGTGAACGTGCCGCTGTTGAATCTCGGCGAGCGCGGCCGGTTCATGCTGATTACCGACCGGGGCCGCATGGTCGTTTACACCACGCCGGTCGGTCGCGGTACCGAATTGCGGCTGGTGGCCGAGCAGCCGGCCTCCGGAAAGCGTCCGCTGGTCCATTATCCGTACCAGCGGCGGGGCGAACTGTGGCTGGCCTCCGATCAGTTGGCCCGCTACGACATTCAATACGCCAGCCGAGAGTTTCAAGCGCGAGAAACACGCAGCCCCGGTGAATTCACCCAGCCGCTGCAGGTGATCGGTAAGGTGCTCTTCCACGCTCGCCGCAAGCCGGGCACCCCGGGCGTGATTGTCTCGGCCATGCAGTTCGGCGGGCAGAAAGAAACACTGGACAAGGTCGACTACTGGCAAACGCATCTGGCAGCGCCACCGGCCGCCGCGCCATTCGTCTCAAACAATCGGGTTGTGGCGGTCACTGCCCCCGGCGACGTCTATGAGATTCCGCTCGAAGACAAGCAGGCGCCGGCGGTCATGAAGCCGCTGGTCGTCGCCTCCTCGCCGAAATCCCGCATGTCGCCGCTGGTCGCCCGCATCGATCTGGAACCGGGCGTTGCGATGTTCGTGCCGGGAAGTGGCGGAACGCACGTCTTGCGCTACGACGCCAATGCGACTGCAAACCGCGCAACTTGGGTGACACTGGAACTGCCCGACGGCGATACCCTCTCCAGCGTTCCCGGCGCGCTGGCCGGCGGATTGCTCGCGCCAGGCGCCAAGGGGCAGGTGTATCTGTTGAACGCCGTCAACGGAAGTTTTCAGGCCGCGCCCTACCAGCCGCAGCAGAGCGAGGTCGGCCAATTTGCCTGGCGCCGGCCCGACGCGGCTAGTTTCGATAGCACCCAGGCCGTCTTGTCCGACGGCCACGCGAAGCTGTACGTACTCAATGTTAAACAGAGCCCCATGCCCCATCTGGTCGCCACCGCCGCGGGCGCGGAGTTAGGCGATCGCGTCACCTCGCCGGTCGCGTTGATCGGCAGCATGGTCTTTGCGGTCGACGCCGGCGGGATTCTGCACGCGATGAAGCTGCCCAACTTGGACCACGCTACGACGATCCCGCTCGACTCCCCGGCCAAGTGGGGACCGCGCCGCGTCGGAAAGCGCGTGCTGCTCTCCACTCGCGACAATCAGCTTGTTTGTCTGGCCGACGACGAGCAGCGGCTGCAATGGCAAATCGATCTGCCATACGGTCCCTTGGCCGGCGCGCCCATCGCCGTGGGCGACGATTTCATCATCACCTCGAACCAGATCGATACGACGGGCGGAGTGATTTCGCGTATCGACGCGGCCACGGGTGACTTGATTGCCACGATCGAGTTAAGCCAGCCGTTGGGATCGGGAGCCGTTTTGCACGACGGGCAATTGTTCGTTCTGACCCGCGACGGATCGCTGCTTCGCACGCCGCTGCCAAGCCCTTAGTGCTTTGTCAAAGCCGAACTAACCGGGGGCTAACGCCCCGCGGCTAATCCTAAGTTACAACATCGCCAAGCCCCTAGGCGCAATTCCTAATGACGCTTCGTCTTTTCCAGTCTCGCGCGTGGACGCTTGCCGTCTTGCTGGTCGCGCTGTCGGCCAGTGCAGCAGCCCTGGGAGACGAGATCACCTCGTATGTTCCCTCGCCGGACGATCCGCCGCTTTACCGGCAGGCGCCGTTCGATCTGGTGACGCTCGACAAGCGAAACAGCGGCTTGGTGCTCAAGGTTTACCCGCTCAAGGTGGTCGGCCGCGACGGCAATGCGGCGAGGCCGAAAACGGGTATCGTCGATGTTCATCTCTACAGCCGCCCGGGCGTCAACCTGGTGCTCGATCTCGGGCAAGTGGTGAAGATTCAGTTTTACGAGCAGATGTTGCTGGAGCAGGCAAAAACGCTGGCCCGCGCTGGGCAGCTTGACGAGGCGGCCCAATATCTCACCGCGGTGCGCAAGAAATATCCCACGGTCAAAAGCCTGGACGTAACCATCCAGGTGTTTCTTGACCTTGACGCCAACGACGCACGCGAAAAGCAGCGCTACGACGTCGAACTGACGATTCTCCAGGAGCTGCACCATTTGAACGCAAATTTCCCGGGCCTCGACGAGAAAATGGGCACGGCGATTGGGCGGCTGATCGAGCAGCGGGTCGACGAGGAGAATTATGTGGCGGCCCGCGGTCACATGCGTCAACTGGAGGAGTTGTTTCCCGGCAAGTCGCTCGAGGAGGTCGCGCTGCGAAAGAAGCAATTCTCCGACGAAGCCGCCGTGTTAAGACGCGAAGCCGACGAGTCCTTTGAATCCGGTGATTTTTCGCGAGCTCGCCGTCTCGCCGGTCGGGCGCTGGTCATTTGGCCCGACAAACCGGCCCAAGATTTGATCGAGAAAATTCACGCCCGATATCCCCGCGTGGTCGTCGGCGTCACCTCTTACTACAACGGCCGCCAACATAACCGTTTCAACTCGACTGCGGCCCGTCGCGCGTCGCGTTTGATGCACCGCCGACTGCTGGAGCTGCGCTCATATGGCAACGAGGGCGGCAAGTACGACTCGCCGTTTGGCGAGTTCACGCGAAACCCAGAGGGCACCGTGCTGTCGTTTAAGATCACCCCGGGCATCGCCTGGGCCGACGGCCGGCGCACGATGACCGGCCACGACGTCGCGCGGCGGCTGCTGGCGATGGCCGACCCCGATCGGGCGGGTTATCGGGCCGATTGGGCTCGGCTGTTTGCCGGCGTTTCGGTCAGCGGGGTCTATCAGGTTGACGTGCGATTGAATCGTCCCCACGTGCGGCCCGACGGATATCTCGACGTGATCATCGATGACGGGGTGATCGCCCCGGAGCAGGGCGGTTCGGGCGGTGGCCTGGCGCCGGTCGCCGGCCCGTATCAACCGATCGAGATCGAGGACGGCGAGACGCGATTTGTGGCCAACGCCAAATTTTTCCGCGAGGGGAAACAACATGTCCGGGAAATTGTCGAGCGTTATTACCGCGACCCCGGCAAGGCGGCCCTGGCGCTGCGCCGCGGCGAGATCAGCGTGCTCGATCGGGTCAGCCCGGCCGACCTCGACATGTTGCGATCGGCTGGAAACATCACACTCGAAACCTATCGCGCGCCGGTCGTGCATTGCCTCGTGCCGAATCTTCGCAAGCCGTTCATGGCCAATCGAAAATTTCGCCGGGCGCTTGTCTACGGAATCGATCGAGCGAAAATCCTCCACGAAGAACTCTACGGTAGCGTACGCAATAAACGAGCGGAACAACCGGGCCGTGTGTTGAGCGGCCCGTTTCCGATCGGTCAACCGCGGATCGACTCGCTCGGTTACGCCTACGACGATTCTGTTAAGCCGCGTAAGTATGAGCCGCGTCTGGCGATGATACTGGCCGAAGTGGCGTTACAGGAAGTCACCAAAACTGAAAAAGACGTCGGAGTAGAAGTCAAAGGAATTCCCAAGCTCGTCATCGGATACCCGCCGCTGCCGACCGCACGGGCTGCCTGTCAGTCGATACGCCAGCAATTGCGCGGCATCGGCATCGACGTCACGCTGCACGAGCTGCGGCCCGGCGATCCGATGCAGATGGTCGATAAGTTCGACCTGTTATACGTCGAGTTGGCCATGTGGGAGCCGGTGGTCGACGCCCGGCGGCTGTTGGGCGACGACGGACTCGTCGGCGGGGGCAGCCCTTATTTGAGCATGGCGCTGCGCAAGCTCGACAAGACGATTGACTGGAAAGATACCCGCGACGAATTGCACGCGATTCATCGCATCGCCCACAGCGACGTGACGGTGATTCCGCTGTGGCAGATTTATCCCACGCTGGCTTACCGCAACACCCTGAAGGGCGTATCGAAGCGACCGTTGTTGCTTTACGAGAACGTAGAAAAGTGGCAAATCGACCTCGACATTCCGAAAGAGTAAGCATCGCCGCGCGGCTGCCGTCGCGGTTTGTGCCGCTTTGCGCGCTGCTGGGAGTTTTCGCCGCCACCGTGGCGCAGGCCCAGACGATTTGGGAAATCACGCCCTACCGTATTGCCGTATTTGTGGCGCTGGAGCAGGCTCCGCCTCTGACGCCGCGATTGGAGCAGCAAGTGCTCCGCACACTGCGGCAGCGCAGCGACCGTGTGATCGGGGCTGTTTGGCAATTAAACGCCGAGGCGGCGCCCCGGAAACTTCGCGGCCCAATGGTCGACGATCTGGCCGGAATCAGCTATGGCCAACTTGTCGAACACTGGCCCGAAGTCGATTCGGTTGACAAGGTGGTGTTGCTGGCCCTCGCCACCACGCTCGATGGATACCGCGCCGCGGCCCGCGAGTTCGACGTCCGCACACGAACCTGGGGAGCGCCGATCGAGTATCGCTTTGGCCAGGCGCCGCTGGCGGCGGGCGAGGCGTTTCGGGCTCTCTTGGCATCGTTCAGGCCGTTGGCAAAGATACAATCGTCCAAGGGTAACGTGGCGACGGTGCAATTTCGCGCCGGCGGGCTGACGCCTCGCGATCCGAACCTCAGGCTGGTCTCGCTGGGCGACGTGTTGCAGCCGATCATTCGCCGTAACGACCGGCAAGGCAATCCGCTGGCCAAGCGCGGCATCGAGCCGATTGCCTGGACCTATCTGACGTTGGCCAAGTTCGTCGGCAGCGCGAATTCGTCCGGCAACGCGAATTCGTCCGGCAACGAAGCCATTTGCAAGGTCCACAGCGGTCGACGAGGCGTGCTCAGTTTGAGATATCGCGGCCGAACCGAGCGGCTGGCCATCGTCGTTCGGCCTGGCAGCGGTGCGACCGAAGTGCGATTGCGGGCACGCAAGTCGCCCGCGACTCCCTTGGCCGGTTACGACGTACATGCTGCACAGCCGCGCAGCCTCGTCTCGCTGCTACGGCGTCACAACATGCTCTCGCCCGAGCAGATTCGTGAGCTGCGGCAATACGCCCAACAATATCCCCAGCGTGTGATTGGCGATCTCGCGGTGGCCGCCAAGCTCATCACGGCCGATCAACTCACCGAGGCAACTGCTTCGTTCGAGGAGCAAGAGGGCGCGGCCTTGGCCGATCATTTGGTGCAGCTCGAAATGGCCAGTCAAGATGACATGCAGCGATTTCTGCGAGATCTCGCCCAGGGGCCGGAAGAGGAGTTGCTCCGACTGGCGATTCACCGCGGCTGGCTGAAGGTCGAACAATTCGCGAAACTTCGCGCGTTACAATCGGCGACCGAGCTGCTGGGGCGATCCGACGATGACGGCAACTTTCGCCTTTTGCCGCGCGAACATCCACTGCAAATTCTCTACATCAAGCACGGCGACGCCCTGGTCGCCAAGCTGCCGATTGTGCCGGGTCTGCAAGCGGCGGTTGTGGCGCCGATCGTCAACAACGACCAGTGGCTGGCGGCCGAGGCGCTGGTCGTCTCGCTGCGCGAGGCGCTCGAAGACAAGATGGCGGAGCAGAAAATTGTTGAGCACCGCTGTCGCCTGAAAATCGAGAAGAAGCAGTTCAGTCAGTCGCGCGACGATCTGGCCCGCCTGGGAGACTTATTGCGTGAGTTTTCCGATCTTGACGATCAAGTCGTCGCGGGACGAAAGCAGCTTACCCAGCAAGGGCAAAGTATTTCGCAGGCCAAGCAGCGACTCGATCAGAATTACGAGGCGATGAAACAACTGCTCTCGAAGTATCAGGACGAGGCGCGGATCGAACTCGATAAGCTAAGCCGCCTGCAGGAAGCGGGCGAGGACGGCAGCGGCGACACGTCGTGAGCAGCAGACGCCATCCGTTACACCTCGTGGTGCTTCGCCATGCGTGCGGGCATCGAGGCATTGGGAGCGGCGGCGTGTGCCCAGCGATCGACGAGCTTTTCCAGATCGAGACTGATCCACAGGTCGAACTGGGCAAATGAACGGGCATCAACCGCCAGCGGCTGGTGACCCAGCGAGGTTAAACCGCGGGCACGTCGATCGCGTTGGGGCTGTTCGGTTTTCATCGCTACGCTCCATCTCTTGGCAACCGGGATCTCACGTAAACCGTGGTCTCGTGGCGGGGACGCGGCCGCCTGCTCTTGCCATCGTAATCACGATCGAAAGGAATTGCACGCATTTTGTCGGTCGCCATCTAATACGGAAGAAACGCCGCGGAGGTTCGCGGTTCACCGAATTCTGACGGCCCGGGCGTTAAGTGGTTGCGGGCCACGGACTTGGCCCAATGCATCTACTTCTACTTGCGCGACAAAAAGGGCGGCAGATCGGAAAGAGTGCCCCCGCCAAATGGCTGTTTTCGCGGCGAACGCTCGCCGTACCTCGGATTATTCATCAGCCGCGGGGCGCTAGCCCCCGGTTCTCGCCACAATCTGTAAGAACCGGGGGCTAGCGCCAATACCGTTGAAATAGGCGCAAGTTAAAGCCTCCTGCTAGGTTAGTGGTGTAAATACACTCCACTGCTAGCAAGGAGGCTAGAAAATGCGACAAGGATGTTG
>JADFKK010000302.1 GCA_022564995.1 Planctomycetota bacterium
TGCATTGGGGTGGCAAAGTGAATCCAAACAAGACTTTGCCTAAATTCCCCAAATGACGGGAGGCCAATTTATCTACTCATGCTGCCCATCCATCCAAAATAACAGGACGGTCTCGGGAGGCCGGGGTTTGGCCCGAACTCTAATAGAACGCCGCCTCTGCTGCGAAGCACCGACGGCCTCACGGCCGCCGCTCGCCCTTGAAAGCGGCGGGACGCCGCTTCTACTTTCGCCTTAAACGCGGCAAGATGCCGCGTCTACTTTACGCGCCGCGTCTACTTCGCCGGTTTGTTGGGCGTGTAGCTAATCGATGCGGCGGAGGGGATCGTGTCGGCTTGCTTGCCCTTCTTGCGTTTCTTCTTGTCGGCCGAGAATGGATTGGAGAACAGGCTGAGCGGACCGGAGGATTTCTTTACCGGCGAAGAAGAACAGCCCGCGCTGGACAGGGTGATGCTGGCGATTAAGACGATGGCGGGACCGGCGGTTTTGAGCAAAGACACAGGCATCTTCTCCCGGCAAGCGGTGGGGGTGTGGGGGCTGAAAAAGGCAAGCCAAGCCGGCGCGACTCCGTCCGACTAAAAATCGGGACGCGGCTGCGAAAGGAAATCTCGCATCGTCTTCGACGGGTGCGACGGTTCGGGCTTCAGCCACGAGGGGATCAGCCAGTCGACGGCCCCTGGTTTTTTCTTGCGACTCGGCGACCATCTCGATCGGCCATATCGCGACGAGGGCTGCTTGCTTGGCCAGAGGTTGCTCGGCGAAAGATAGCTGGCCGTCTTGACGAGACAATGCTTCGTTCCCCGGTAAACCTTCGTGTTAAACGCCACCGTGCTGGCGTACAGCTTTTTCGTGCCGTCATGCAGTTTGTACATCGGCGCCAACAACACCTCCTTGCTCAGCAGCGAAGGCGCTGCCTGATGCGAAGCGGGCCGACGATAGGAATGCTGCTCGTACTGCGACGACTGCTGTGCCTGGGCGGATGTGTCCAGGCCCAGCGAAAACAGCGCGGCGATCATGACAAGCAGACAACGGCGTGAAGCGATCACGGGTGAGTCTCCTCCCAAAGAGAAATGAGCAGCGAAAAGCAGCCGACGAAAAGCGGGGCGAAGTCTCCCAGAATCCTCTCGCAGCGTCCAGATCGGTTTTCCCGGCCCAGCAGCCCGACTGCTAGCATTGTGATTCGCGCAGCGCTCGATTAGGATGGGACGTTATGCTCACAGAAAAAATCGGATTCATTGGCGGCGGACAGATGGCCCGGGCTCTGGCCGAGGGGTTCGTCCGCGCCGAGTTGATTCAGGCTGACCAGTTGATCGCCTCTGATCCGGCTGCCAGCGCTCGCGAGGCGTTTGCCGCGGCGATTGGCGGCGCGCGGGTTACGGCCGACAACGCCCAAGTGGTTGCCGAGTCGCAAGTCATCTTTCTGGCCGTCAAGCCACAATACATGGATGCGGTGCTCGATGAATTAAGCGGCCATGTTACGACCGATCATTTGGTCGTATCAATCGCCGCGGGAGTGCGGCTGGCCGCATTGGCCGCAAAGCTGGGTGAGAATCAACGCCTGATTCGCGTGATGCCCAACACGCCGGCCTTGGTCGGCCAGGGCGCGAGCGGCTTTGCTCTCGGCGGCGCGGCAACCGAGCAAGATGCCGCGCTCCTCGAACGGCTCTTGCAGGCGGTCGGCTTAGCATTTCGAGTCGATGAAAAACTGCTCGACGCCGTGACCGGGCTGTCCGGCTCCGGGCCGGCGTTCGTGTTCGTGATGATCGAAGCACTCAGCGACGGCGGCGTTCGCATGGGGCTGCCCCGCCACGTCGCCACCGCCCTGGCGGCCCAAACGGTTCGTGGGGCGGCCGAAATGGTCCTCTCCGGAAACGAACATCCCAGCGTTCTCAAGGACCGCGTCACCAGTCCCGGCGGAACCACAATTGCCGGCTTGCAGGCTCTGGAAAACGGCCGGCTGCGGGCCACGCTAATCGGTGCGGTCGAGGCAGCTACGAAGCGGTCGATCGAATTAGGCGCGGCTGATGCGTCTTGAAATGCCCGCAATTCTCCGGAAGAATTACGTTACTCGGCATCGCCGAATCGACGCTCATGCGGTAGGATGAGGGCGGTTGTAGGCTATGCTTTAGCATGGCGTTTCCTACACATGAACTCCACCCGGCCGTGTTATGCTGAAGCATAACCTACGACAACGGGCTCAAGGGGGACGATCGTTACATGTCCATTTTCTCAATCGCCGACGATAAACACATCCCCTTGTATCGCGTGATGTGGATCGCGGCCACGCCCCATTTCTGCGGCGAAGACGATTGCGACTGCGAGGGAAAGTACGAAATCCGACTCGAACAGGGCGAAGCGGTGTGGGCCAGCGGCGTCGATCGCGATGAGATGCTCAAGGCGCTCGAACATTGGCACGGAGGCGCCGAAACGCCAGAAGAGGATTGGTAACGACCAATGTCAACTTTTGAACGAGACGATTATCAGTGGCGAGAGACGTATTTCGTCACGTTCGCGGCGTCCGACCGGCCGACGCGAGCGGAGGTTGAGTCGGCGCTGGGCGCGGTCGGTGTGTGCCTGGAGATCGAAAACCTGATCGGCGACGCCGAGGGTAACTTTGAAACAGTCACGTTGCGTTCGTCGGAAGACTACTCCGCGATCGACGTCAGTTATGTTTGTGGCGAGGAGATCGTCGAGGAAAACACTCGCATCGCCGAGGAGTTAGGGCCGCTGGCCGCCGACGACGAGGAACGAAAAAAGGCCGGCCTGCTGCCCAAGCTCGACGCCCGCTTCGACGTGATGCACTTCGAGCAAGTCGTCAAGGGCGATCCGACCAGCGACGAGATGGGCGACATGCTCGACCCCAGCGCGCTGCTGATGGTGCTCGAAGCCCTCGAACATCTCACCGGCGGCATCGCCATCGACCCGCAGTCCGGCGCGTTTGTGGCGTGAATGCGCTGTTGCGAACTACCCCTGCGGAAAAACAAGAAGAGTACAGTGCTTGCCGAGGAGTTCCGGCCATCTAACCGGTTTGGTCTCCGGTCGGGAATCCGAAGTCGGTTTCGACATCTTTTTCTTCAGGATTTCTTGAATTGCCTCGGTGGCGGCTTTCGCGACCGATTCGACGGGATCGTCCTCCGCTATGCGCAAGGCAGGCAGGGCGGATTTGGCCCGGGAGCCCATCGTGTGAAGACCGTAAACGATATTCCTTCGCACGTCCGGCTGGGTCTCCTTGGATAATGATTCGATCATCGCCGCGACGATCCGCTCAACCTCTTTATCGTCCCGGCGTAATCGGCGGCCCAGCGAGCCAAGACTCCTGGCGGCGGTTCCACGAAAACCGGAGTTCTTGGTGAAGTTCATCCGGTCGATCAGCGCTGGCACGACCTCGGGATGGGCCGGGCCAATTGCTCCCAGAGCGGCAGCGGCCCGCCACCACGATGCGCGGTGAATCGACTCGTCTTTGAGCCCGCTAATCAAAAGCGGCACGATCTGCTTGAGCATTTCCGGCCGGGCGCTCTCGCTGAGCTTGACAAGCGATTCGGTCATCGTCCCCCGCACCCAAACATGCGAATCCTTCTGCAGTTTTGGTACGCCCGAGGGCAGTGACGCCAGCTTCATCTGTCCGTAGGCAAGCGTCGCCGTGCGGCGAACGCGGTAGTGCGCGTCGCGGGCGAAGGTCTCCAAAGCCGGTAGCACGGTCTTCTGATCCCATGCGGCAACGACATGGGCTACACTCGGCCAGTAGCGGTTTTTCTCGTCGGCACGAACCGCCTCCTTCAGCGCACTGAAGAGCTTTTCGTCAGGTTTACGGATGGCCAGTTCCTGGCGTGCCGCCAAAGCCGCCTTGTCGTCTTCCCCGGCAAGAATGCCTACCAACATGACAGACGATTGTTTCCTGATGCCCTCGGGTGAGACGGCATCGGACGGCGCGGCGCCAAGCGCATACAGCGACTGGCGAGCGCATTTGCGGAGATACTCGTCCGGGCTGTCCGTGGCCTGCCGAAGCGCCTTGATGGCAACACGAGCTGGCGGACCCAAGTCACCGAGATAATGTGCCGCATTGCTGCGAACCGAACGGTTGGCGTGGCTATCCAGGGCCTCGATAAGCGTCGAGATAATCTGCTTTAGGTGTTCGTCGTCCGCCGACAGTTTGCGACCAAGCGAACCAAGCCCCCTGACCGATGCAGTCGCTATGTGGCTATATTTCACGTCCTTGAGCGTCTTGGTCAACGCCGACACGATCTTATCAACGGGTCTTGCGACCATTCCAAGGATTGACGGCGTTCTCTTAGCGACATCGGCCTCCGGATCGTCGAGCAGCTTGATGAGCAAAGGGGTCAGCGACTCGGGAAGCGTATTGCCGCTCTGGGAGCCGATGCTGTAAAGCGTATCAACAGCCATCAAACGGATTCGCGGATCGGGGTCGACCATCATTTCCTTGAGTAGTGGAATCGAGACGACGCCTCGCAACTTCATCACATGCAACACGGACCAACGGCACCCGGAACCGGTGTCCTGGCGGTAGATTGCGATCAACTGTGGCAAGACATCGGGGCTCATTAAATGAAATATCTTGGCGACCGTCTTGTACAGATAGATGTTCTTGTTGACCTGGGCGATGAGAGGCTTGATTGCCCGTGACCCTCGGGACGCCAGCGGCGCAACCATCGTAGGATCACCGACGACTTCATCGAATGGGTTCTCGTCTTGACCCTGCCGAGGGCGAATGAATTGCTCGATCAGTTGCTCCAGCGATTTGTCCTTATGGAGGTCGGGCCGGAGCAGCGGTCGCGATTGAAACGAAATGCTCTTGAGATCGTCTTCAGAGAATCGGTACACCTTTCCGGCTGAGCGAACCGAGTAAACGCCCTTGTCAAAGCGATCGAGAACGCCTTCGATTGTAGTGCCGTCGTTCAGGACGGCGACGATCACGGGCCGCTTCGCCGGCGTGTCCTTCTCGGAAGTCTTCTGTTGTGGTGGGGCCGCCGCTACATTGGAGGTCAACGATATCGCGAGTAGGCCCACCAAAAAAGCACCAGGAAGACCCAGGCAACTCATGCCGCGGGAGTTCGGCGACACTCGGAAATTCGGCGACAATGTTGAGGGGATGGTCGACATAAGGTTTCTCTCTTCGATGACGGTTTTCGTCAGTGACAAGCGATAGACGATGCCTCGATCGCTCAAGTTCCACGAACCAAAACGAGCGATTTAGGATATACAATACCCGCCCGATTTCTACACACCCATTGTAGGGACGTCAGACACATTTTCAAACTATGGACGAGAGCGCAGGATGTGGCGAGTATGCCCAATCGGTCTGGGGGGCGCCACGCACACTGTCAAGACGGATCGGTGCCTCGCCGTCCGATGCGTTCATGGACTGAGAAGCGTGGGCACTGCCCACCAAGACACTCGGAAATCCGGAATCCTAAGCACGAAATCCTAAACAAATCCGAATAACGAAATTCAAAACCACCGGGCAGTCAAGGCGATGATTTTGTTCATGTCGTAATTTCGTCACTGAGACATTCGAATTTGTTTCGGATTTCGTGTTTCCTCGCTTACGGCAGCAAGAACGCCAAGCCCGTAACGATGCCGCCTTGGTAGACGGCTCCTCGCAGGCTGAACGGCTGCGGCGGCACCAACAGGCAGAAGTTGGCCGCCGATGCGTTCTTGCTATCGAACCGGTTTATCCTCTGGTCGCTGATCGGGACTCGTATGCGATCTCTTTTTCTTCAGGATTGCTTGAATCGCCTTGGTCGCGGCTTTCGAGATCGATTCGACGGGATCGTCCTCTGCCTTGCGCAACGCGGGCAATGCGGATTTGGCACGGGGGCCCATGTAGCGAAGACCGTAGATGATGTCCCCTCGCACGTCCGGGTGGCTCTCTTCGGATAGTGCTTTGGTCATCGCCGCCACAATCCGATCCAGATCTTTATGGTCCCGGCGTAATCGGCTGCCCAGCCTGCCGAGGGTTTCGGCGGCGGTTCCGCGGTAATCGGGGTTCTGGGTGTGGTTCATCAGATCGATCAGCGCCGGCACGACGTCGGGATGGGCCGGGCCGATCGTTCCCAGAGCGGCAGCGGCCCGCCGCCAGTATTCTCGGTAAACCGTCTCGTCCTTGAGCCCCGCGATCAGAAGCGGCACGATCTGCTTGAGCATTTCCGGACGAGCGTTCTTACTGAGCTTGACAAGCGAATCGGTCATCGTCATCCGCACCGAAGCATCCGAATCCTTCTGCAATTGTCGAACGCCCGAGGGCAGCGACGTCAGGTTCATCTCTCCGTAGGCAAGCGTTGCCGTGCGGCGAACGCGATGGTGCTCGTCGCGGGCGAATTTCTCCAACGCCGGCAGCACGGTCTTCTGGTCCCATTTGGCGACGAGATAGGCCACACTCGGCCAATAACGGTTCTTCTCGTCGGCGCGAACTGCCTCAATCAGCGCATTGAACAGTTTTTCGTCGGGTTTACGGATGGCCAACTCCTTGCCTGCCGCAGAAGCCGCGGTGCGGTCTTCTCCGGCAAGAATGGTTACCAACATGACAGACGCTTGTTTCCTGATGCCTGCGCGTGAGACGGCGTAGGTCGGCGCAGTGCCGAGCTTGTAGAGTGACTCACGAGCGTACTTGCGAAGGAATTCATCCGGGCTGTCCGTGGCCCGCTGAAGCGCCTTGATGGCCACGCGAGCTTGCGGACCCAGGTTACCGAGACGGTATGCCGCACTGCTGCGAACCGAACTGCTGGGATGGCTGTCCAGGGCCTTCATGAGCGTCGAGATAATCTGCTCGAGGTGTATGTCGTCGGCCGACAGTTTGCTGCCAATGGCAGCGAGCCCCCTGATCGATTCGACCGCGATGTGGCTATATTTCACGCCTTTGAGCGTCTTGGTCAAGGCCAGCACGATCTTGTCGACGGGCTCTCGGACCCTTGCGAGGATCGACGGCACTTTCTTGGCGACATTGGCATCCGGATCGTCGAGCAGTTTAACGAGCAAAGGGGTCAGCGACTCGGGAAGCGTATTGCCACCCTGGCTACCGATGCTATAAAGCGTATCGACCGCCATGTAACGGATTCGTGGGTCGGGGTCGGCCATCATTTCCTTGAGTAGCGGCACTGACGCGACGCCGCGCAACTTCATCGCGTACCACACGCACAGTCGGCAACCGAAACTGGTGTCCTTGCGGTAGATTTCGACCAACTGAGGCAAAACATCGGGGCTCATTAGGTGGAATATCTTGGCGACCGTTTGGTACAGATGGGCGTTCTTATTGACCTCGGCGATCAGCGGCTCGATCGCCCGTGATCCCCGGGCCGCGAGCGGCGCAACCAGCGCGGGATCACCGCCGACACCCCCGGATGGACGTTCGTCTTGACTCTGCCGAGGGCGAACGAACTGCTCGATCAGTTGCTGCAGCGATTTGTCTTTATGGAGGTTGGGCAGGAGCAACGGTCGCGATTGAAACGAAATGCTCTTGAGATCGTCTTCCGAGAATCGGTACACTTTCCCGGCGGAGCGAACCGAGTAAACGCCCTTATCAAAGCGATCGAGAACGCCTTCGATCGTCGAGCCGTCGTTCAGGATGGCGAAGATCGCGGGCCGCCTGGTCGCGGCGTCTTTCTCGGAGGTCTTCTGCTGTGGTGGCGCCGCTGCTACATTGGAGATCAGCGAAATGGCGAGCACGCCCCCGAAAAAAGCAGCCCAAAGGCCCCGGCCACTCATGCCTCGGGTGTTGGGAAATAGGGTCGAGAAGAATGTCGACATGAGGTGCCTCTCTTGGGTAACGGATTTTCGACGCCGGCAAGCTATAGACGTTGCCTCGATCACTCAAGTTCCACGGATCAACACGAGCGACCCAAGAAATCCAGCACGCGCCCAAGTTACGGCCAAGTTACGGATCGGAGCCAATCTCTCGATCGTGGCGTATTTCGACTGAAACCGTTGATCGACCAGGCCCGGCCAGTCATGCCAACCCAACGAAAAGCGGGGCGCGAACCGTGCTTTGCCGATTCGCGCCCCGTTAGGTTTTCTGTGGAATTGCCGGCGGCCTACGGCAGCAGGAACGCCAGGCCGGTGACGATGCCGCCTTGGTAGACGGCTCCTCGCAGGCTGATGGGCAGCGGCGGTATCATGTACGGGGCGCAGCTTCCTGGCCGGTAATAACCCAACGCATAGACGCACTCGTTGGGCGGATCGACGCCCATCATGTACGGCAGCGCCGGCACCGTCAGGAAGAAGTGGGCCGCCGAGGCGATCGGCTGCAAGTACGGACCCAGCGAGTGGCCGTAACGCTCCACTTGCACCTGCTCGAAGTAGAGCGGATTGTGACACAGGGCCGAAGCAGTCCAGGTGTAATCGATGGGAGCCCAATTCCGACTGGCAAACTCCACTTGGGGCTGCTGATGCGTCGTCGGAAGTCCCCAAATGTTGAGCACTCTTTTCTGATCGTCCAGAGCCAAGTCATTGAGCTGCACGGAGACGATCTTGCCGTCGTCGGTTTCCAGGTCGACGATCCATCCTCGCAGCCGGACGAAAACCGCGGCCACGTCGTGTTTTCCGCCGCGATGCGTCCAGGTTTTCTTGTCGAGACGATTTCCCCCGTCTTGCTCGATACGACTCGTTATCTCTTTGCGATCGTTGTCGTTCAATTTTTCGAGAGGGTAAGTGTACAGTTTGCCCTCGGCCGCAGTGCCCGCGTTTTCATCGCCCGATTCCTGCGGAGAATTCACTTCGCGAAGCATCACCTGGCCCTTGAAAACGCCAATCAAAAGGGCTTCGAGCGACGGTTTGTCATCATCCACGCCCTTGACTTTCAACCGCAGACCGCCCTCCTCGTCGACCCATAAACTCCACGTGTAAGGCTTCGCGGCCGGGGAAATGTCGATGCTCAATTCGCCGATCCGAGAGAGCCGGTAATTGGTCTTCTTTTCCGACCCGTCGTCTTCCGCGGCGTCCTGCGGTGGTGGCGCATCTTTGGGAGTTGTGTCCGGCGTCGGCTGCTTCGGTACGTCGTCTTTCCCAAACAATTCGGCCGGAGGCGGAGGGAGCGGGCCGTCTTTCGAATCGAGCTTGGGAGGACTCGGAACATCGCTGCTGGGACGCGCGATCTCGGGCGGCGGCAACTGAATTTCGTTCGGCTTGTTGGCGCGCGGCGGAGGCTGCAAGGCAAAGCGGTCGCGGCTCGGATCGGCCGCGATCAGCCGCACGGGGCGCAGCGGCACCAGCCGGGATGGCGCGGGTGAGGTCGCTTTCGGACCGCGATGCGCCACGCCCGAGGACGGCTGCCCCTTGCGATAGGGTCGCCACTTCAATTTCGACGAAGTGTCTTTGTTTGATGAAGCTTCTTTGAGCGTGTTAGCCGCCACGGGGCGAACGGCGCGTTTGGCCTTCCAAAGATTGACGGTCTTGACCGCGCTAGCGTCCTTCGACGATCCTGCTGGCTCGTCGGCCCGTGTCGGCGTGGTCAACAGCATGGCGAGCATCGCTGGCAAGCAGGCCGTGCTGAGCCGTCGCCGCCGGGCGCGGGGCGCATCATCCCCCGTCCGTGGTTTCTGTTGTGTAATTTGGCGCTTCCTGCGTAATGATAATGTCATGTGGATGACTCTCCCGTACACTGGCGACCGACACTTGGATGAACTTTGCTTCGGTGCGAAGCTGCTCGATCGTGTGTGCGCCGCAGTAACCCATCCCGGCTCGTAGTCCTCCCACGAGCTGGTAGACAAACGTGCTCAAAGGCCCCTTGAAGGGAACCCGCCCTTCAACGCCCTCGGGCACCAGCTTGCCGCTGCCACTTTCCGCTCCAGGTTGGCGGTATCGTTCGCTGGAGCCTTTGACCATCGCCCCCAGCGACCCCATCCCGCGATACACCTTGAATGTTCGTCCTTGATATAGGATTTGCTCGCCGGGGCTTTCGCTCAGCCCGGCCAACAGCCCGCCGATCATCACGGCTGATGCTCCGGCGGCAATCGCCTTGGAGATTTCTCCCGAATAGCGAATGCCCCCGTCGGCAATGATCGGAATGTTGTTTTTTTCGGCCGCTTTCGCCGCTTCGTAAATCGCCGTAATCTGCGGAACCCCGACCCCCGATATCACCCGGGTCGTGCAGATCGACCCTGGCCCGATGCCGACCTTCACGGCGTCGGCCCCAGCGGCAATCAAATCGGCACAGCCCTGCTCGGTGGCCACATTGCCGGCGACCACCTCGATATCCCACTGTTTTTTGATCTCTCGCACCGTTTCCAGCACGTTGGCCGAGTGTCCGTGGGCGCTATCGACCACGAGCACGTCGACGTCTTTGGAGATCAAGCTCCCCGCCCGCTCGAAATCGAACACGCCGACCGCCGCCCCGACACGCAACCTCCCTTGCCTATCTTTACAGGCATTCGGGAACCTCTTAAGCATGTCGATGTCTTTGATCGTTATAAGTCCCGTCAGTTTGTAAGCTTCGTCAACCAGCAAAAGTTTCTCGACCTTTTTTGCCATCAAAATCTTCTCAGCTTCCTCAAGCGTTACAGTCCCCGTGGCCGTGACCAGGTGTTCGCGGGTCATCACCTCGGAGATCGGCAGGTCGCTGGACTCGAGAAACCGCATGTCGCGACGGGTCAGAATGCCTTCGAGGTGGCCATCGGCCGTGGTGATCGGCACACCCGACACGTGACACTGGTCCATCATCTCGCGGGCTTTATCCACCGAAGCGTCGGGCCGCAGCGTAACCGGGTCGGTGATGATGCCGTTGGCGCTGCGTTTGACCAGATCGACCTCTTCGGTCTGCCGAGCGATCGGCAGATTCTTATGGATCACCCCCAGACCGCCCTCTTGGGCCAAGGCGATCGCCATGGCGCTCTCGGTGACCGTGTCCATGGGCGAGCTGAGCAGGGGAATCTTCAGTTCGATCCGCCGGGTGAGCCGCGTGCTGACATCGACCTCCGAGGGCACCACGTCGCTGTGGCTGGGCAGCAGCAGCACGTCATCGAAGGTGATTCCCTGCTGAAGAATTTTGTCGTTCATCGCCGGCGGCCTCCGGAGAGCGAAAAGTGTAGTCCCGAATTATGGCCAGATTTCGGACGCCGGCAACAGGGGGCGAGCGGCGCAGTGGGCGACGGTCCTGGTTCCTTGTCAAAGCCGACCATCGGCGTTAGATCAATCAGCCGCGGGGCGCTAGCCCAATGCCATCTACTTTGGCACAAGTGGAGGGGGTAGTTTGTGTTTTTTGTCCTCTTTTTGATCGTCTGCCTGCCGCTGCGTTTTCATGAATTTGGTGCTCTTCGGTCGACGCGGATGCGCCCGG
>JADFKK010000029.1 GCA_022564995.1 Planctomycetota bacterium
TGCAGATTTCGCACGAAGTGGACCAGGTGCCAGATTTGATCGCTGGTGAACGTCTGAGCGCCCGCGCTGACCAAACCAGGCATTGCCACGCCTGGAATCCCGGCGTGCAGCCGCCGATAAATGTCGACCGGTCGTCTGCCGCCACGGAAGACGCCCTGTCGCAGATTACGGGGAGGCTGGTCCCGGGAAGGCAGAATCAGCCCCTTATCGACGAATTCCTCATAGCGACGGTGCTTGTTGAACAGCTTGTTCCAATCATCAGGCGCCTTTTCGCCGTCTCCCAGCGCTTCGGTGCCGTGACAGGTAAAGCAATCGGCCCCCTTCTTCGAGAATTTCTTGAAACTGTAGAACAGGTCTCGCCCTCGTTCGATCGACTCCTCCAGCGCCATCTCCGGCGGCTCGGGTGGATCGATGATTTGATTCGGCGCGTCTTTCCATTTGGCGACGAAACCACCGAGCATGATTTCACCCAGCAGATTTGATCGTGCCAGCTTTTGATTGCGTTCTTTTTCGTCGATCGCATCGCGCAGTTCCAGAAACAGGCGTTCTTCCATTTGACCGCGTAGCGAAAGATATTTCACGTATTCAATCAGCGCGTCCAACTCGCTGCTGGGCAGGGTACGAAACGAAGGCATCGCCGTGCCGGGAATGCCCTCGCGGAGCGTTCGCTTGAGATCGTTCGGCACAATTTCTTTTAGACTGCCGTCGGCCTGCTTCTCGAACGTACTGACGGTCGTCGGCATGGCGTTTCGCACGGTCGACTTAAACTTGAACAAACCCTTGCGGAAGTCGCGCGGATAGGGGTTCAGAAACGCCGCCGTGGGGCCCATGCCGTCGCCGGTGATGCCGTGACAGTGAACGCAATGTCGGCGAAACAGCCCCTGCTGCTTGCCGGTGCCGTCGATACGGACCGGTCCCGAAGCCAACAACACCTTGGCGGCGTCCAATCCCGATTCGGCCAGCACGCGCGGCGCGTCGGGAGTGCCGAACATGGCCCCCATGTAGTTGACGACGGTCTGGATGTTCGCATCGAGTTCTTTGATTTGCTCTTCGTACACCGCCAGCCGGCTCTTGAACTCGTCGGAACCGCTATCCTCGCCCTCCGCGGGCTCGGGTTTCTTGGGCCGTGCGCTTTCAAACAGCGCCAGATTAGCGCGGAAGCGGGGCGGGTCCGACTTTATGCAGCCACACAACAGGGCCAGCGACGCGAACAGAACCATCGCGGTCGCCAACCGCGGGCCAAGCAGGGGGGAGTGTTTCATAATAAACGACAGGTATTTTTACGAATAGAAGTTCATGTGTGCGATGAATCAGATCGGCGACGATCACTACTTAAAGGCGCTCAGGGGAACGGCAATTTTTCCGAAGTCGATGGGTGTGCCCGGATCCAACTTAATGAAAAAACGACCCTTGGTCTTGGTGTTCCACCGCAGGGTCTTGATGTTCTTTTTCTGGTCCACGTCCAGCACCAGTCGTCCGCCCTCCGGTCCGGAAGTCGCGGCACTCTCGTGCCAGACCATGAAGTCGAGTTCAAACCCCGTCGGAACATTCTTGATTTCGAATTTGCCCTCTTTATCAGTGACCGCAAGGTAACCGTTCTCGCGCGGCAAGATGAAAGACTTCATATAGGAATGGATGTTACAGCTAACTGGTATCGGGTAGCTGGTCTCTGCGTTGAACTTGTAAAGAACGCTTTCGCCCGCGGGGACCACAACGTTGGTATATCCCGTGATATTCGTGTTGTGCCCGAAGACGTCGCTGTTCATGATTTTCAGCGTTTGGCCAAGCCGCAGGGGAAAAACGTGCGATTTAAAAACACAAAACTTTTGGTCATAATCGGCCTGATTGGCCGCATCCTTGCCGTCCAGATCGTCGGGCAGCGGCGTTGCTTCGGGCGGCGCGGGGACATCGTCCGACCAGCCGATGCTATTGTTCTTGGTGAACAGATAAACCACGACGTTTTTGATGCCGCCGGTGCGTGCATCGATCAGCAACGCCTCGCCTGGTACTGCCCGACCGCCGGGCGTGCAAACGGCAATCGCAGCCGGAACTGGAATCTCCGCGCCGCCGGCCAACACGAACCTGCCGCTAATGTTCGTTGTGCCGGTGGCCGGCTGGATTTCCAAAGGGGGTGGAGGTCCATTCGTTCCATTGTCAGGAAACTTGGCCTTAATAATCTGCGCCACCTCATCGGCCTGCGCCGGCGGCCCGGCAGGCGCCAATCGCCCGCATCCGCCCGCGGCGGCCAACACCGCGGCGGCCACCACAGCAGCGGTGAAAAGTGTCATGCGTCGCATGATAGAACGCCTTCTCATTCGTAGGGTCATCATTTCGTGAACTGTCCCGCGGCAATCTCGAACGTGCCCAGGTCGTTGTCGCCCTTGTTGATCGCAAAATTGGCGACGCCTTTTTTCCAGAACACGAGCGCCCCCTTTACTTTGGCTTCGCCCACCCGGCCCACTCCTTCATGCCAGACGATGAAGTTCCAGTTTCCCGAGGGCAGGTCTTTGATGGTCAGCACGCCGTCGCTGCCGGAGACGCCCATGTAGGGATTGTCGCGGACCAGCAGATGGCCTTTCATCCACTTGTGTGCGCCGCAGGAGATCGGCATCGGCAGATTCTCGTTTTTCGGCAGTTCCTTGATCAAGAACTCCCCCGCGGGAATCTGAGTATTAAAATCGTCGTTGGCGAAAAACACGGCATTCGTATTGTGGCCCCGCTCGTCGGCGTTCACGATTTTCAGTTTATACTTCGTCCACAGCGTGCGCACATGCGGCTCGAAGCGGCATCCCTTATTGGTCAGCGTGACCTCCTTGCCTTCCTGCGCCTTGTAGCTTTCGTGCAGGGGGGCGTCGCTCGGGCGCAGATAGACCACGACGTTTTCCAACTCGCCGTTGGGGCCGACGAGCAGGGTCTCGACCGAAGGACTGTGCTGGCCACAATACTCAGCGTCGGTCTTGCCAGCGAGGTCGATCTTCTTCGCCGCCGGGGGCGTGCCGCCGTAGACGAATTTGATCCTCAGGTTACCCCAATCGCCCTCGGCAATCTCTTCCTGCTGCTGCGGCTTGTTACCGCCGCCGCCGGACGCTCCACCGGCGGGCTTACCGCCGCCGGATTTATCATCGCCGCAGCCGGCCAATCCCAGCGCCATAACCGCTACGGCCAACGTGCCCCATATTCTCACTAACATGGCTCTCGCGCCCCTATGTTTCGTGTATTTGCCAAAATCTTGCGGACTACTTCTTTACATAATCATCTGGATTGACCGACACCACGCCGATGTCGAGTGTCTCGCCGTCTTCGATGGAAAGCGCGGGGCGTCCGCGTTTCCAGGCGATCTTTTTCCCGTCGATGCGAACCTTGCTGACGTAACCCCACTTCTCGTGCCAAAACTGGAAGGTCCACTCGCCCGCGGGAAGGTTTTTGATCGTAAATTTTCCGTCTGCGCCGGTGGTCGTCACGTAAGGATCGGGCCGCACGACAAGCCGCGATTGCATCCAGGGATGAGACCCGCAACTGATCGTCGTGGGTAGGCGTTCTGCGGCCTCCAGTTTCTTGGTGAGCGACGCTCCGGCCGGAATCTGGATATTGAACGGTTCATTAGTAAAGAAGTCGGCCTTGGTATTGTGGGCGACCGGATCGGAGTTCTTCAATTCCAGCGGTTGCTTGTACCACATCGTGGCGACGTGCGGGACAAACGCGCAGTTCTTGTTATTGAGGACCACTTTCTGTTTTTCCAGAGCCTTGTAATCTCCGTGGATCGGAATCACCTGTCCGCGTTTTGAATACAGGAAGACCACCACGTTGGCCAGCGATTTGTCTTTACCGACAATTAGCTCCTGATCGACCAAACCGTGTTTCGCGCACATGGCGTCGCCCTTGACGTCCAGCTTTTTCGGTGTCGGAATCGGGCCGTCGTAAAGGAAACGTCCGGTTAGGTTTCCCCAACCTTCGGCATTCGCCCGCGAGGCGGTAATTCCGCTCAACAGCGCGGCGGAGAGTACGATCGTGGTGATACTTTTGGGCATGTTACTTCTCTTTCTCTTTGCGCTCACCGGAGGGCGCTGGGGTCTTCTGCGGCGAGGCGTTCGGTTTGGGAGGATCAACCTCTTGCAAATCCTCAATTTCGACTTTAACCATCTCCTCGATGGGGGTCTTCTCCGGATCGACCGCTTCGTTCTTGACTTCGGGCGGGGGCTCAGGCTCTTTGCGATTACATCCCAGGGCGGGAAGGCAGGCGGGAATCAGGATCACCACAATATAGCTCACCGCGCGAATGGCGGCTATCGCCTGAGACTTGTCACAGGGGGCCATTTTTCAACTCCTTTTTGCTTTATGGCGGTGGGGCGTCTTTTTTTGGTGCTGAATCTTCCACTTTCGGCGGCGGAACCATCCCACCGATCGATGTGCGCCGATTCATGTAACGGTCGAAATTCATCAGCAGATCGACCAACGCGTCGACCTGCTGCTCGGAATTGCCGTGATACAACGACTGGCGCAGCGGTTCGAACGGTTTGACGTTCTGCGGCATTCCGGTATACGGCAGGGTTCGCTTAGGATTGGCGATCCAGCGCCGCACGTAGTCCGGCCGCAGGCGTCGGCCGACGTCGGCCAGATTCGGTGCCTGACCGGAATCCGGCTTGGCGGGTGGCGTAAAATCGCCGACCCGGTGACACGTTACGCAAAAATCTTGGTTAACGACAATCCGCATCGCGTCACCCAGACGCAGATCCTGGTTGCCGTAGTATGTCTCCTGATTATCGGCGAAGCGCTTGTCAAAATCGGGCTTGCTCAGGCTGGCCGTCAATTGTACCAGATATTCGCGATCGAGCTTTTTCTGCTCCAACTCGCGGGTGCGAGGATCCGCTTCGTATGGATACTCGGCGTTGTCGAGCGCTTTGAAGTAGTCGACGATTTTCGTAGCCTCGGCCGAAGACATGGTAAAGTGCGGCATCCGCAACTCGGCGGCCGGACGAATACGATACGGCGCGAGCATAAAGTCATGCAGCCAGTCACCCTGCACCTTGCGGCCTTCGCCAACCAGCGGCGGCGGAATGCTGCCGGAAATCTCCTGTCGCCGAGCCGGAGACATTTTATTGGCGGCCTCGGCTTCGACCAGCAGCCGTGACTCAAGCAGTCGTGCCAATCCGCCGCCGACCCCCGGATGCATCACCACTTGTTCGCGGGGAACGTCAATCGACCGGCCGACGCGCAGCACCCGCCCTTCGAGGAGCGTCTCCTCCCAAAGCGTGAACCGGAATTTGACGGGCTCGTCGGGCTCGTTATCTTCGTTGGGCCGAGCGACCGGTGCCCCGTCATCGTCGAACCAGGCCGGCAATCCGCTCTTGTCTTCGTAGGTCGGGCGGCCGACGAGGTCGACGTGGAGCTTTCCGGCCCGGTCTTGTTTTCGGGATGCCTTGATCTCTTGGTCCGTGAAATGATGGTCGAGGAAGGAGTAATCGGCGGAAGATTGTGGAATGGAAGAGAAATCGCCCGGCTTGTAAGACAGCGTCCAACGATCCATCGACATCTGGTGACAGCCGGCGCAGTTAAACTGGGCCACCACCTTGGAACCTTCGAGAATCGCTTTGCGCCGCGGGCTGGGCTTGTAGACGAACTGATCGCCCGGCGGCTCGGCGACGAGCCCCAGCACGAACGTCATGATCTGTTCGCGCTGGTCGCTCGTGAAGTTGAACTGCGGCATCCGCAACTGGTCGAGGTAACCCTTGTTTTCAGTCTTGTTGTAGTCGAAGCTGCGCGGCTCGCGAAGTTTTTGCCAGAGGAAGCTCTCGCGGGTGACCTCGTGGTGGCTGACCAGGCCGCGGATGAAGAAGTCGTCCAACGAGGCACCGTCACCAGAGCCGTGATTACTATGATCGCGGTCACCATGACCTTCGTCTTGGTGGTCCAGATAACCGCCGATCTGTTCGTAGGCCAGCTTGCTGGGATCTTTGCGGCCCCAATCGGCGAGCCCCGTGCCGATCGGCTTGGAGTCTTCGTAGCCCGGCACGTCGTGACAGCCGAAACAGCCGCGATGGCTGATCGTCCGGCGGCCGATGTAGTCGAGCATTTTCTCCGCCCTGTTCGTGGCGGTCAGTCCTCTTAGAGCCAATTCATCGGCGGCGAATTTTCTGGCGATTCTGGCCGCGGTTTTCTGGTCTTCTGGCTTGCTGCTCAGCGCCGCCCTGAGGAAGTCGTCGCTCACACGTTTGCTGCGGAGCGCTTTTTCCAGATGAATCCTCGTCAATTCCGTCAGCGATTCCAAATCGTCGCGGACCTGCGCGCTACGCGTGTCGAGAGCCGCCAGATCGGCCAGCGGCGGCCAGTTCGCTTGAGCGGCGTTTTTTGGTGTCCAGTCGCCGGAATTCATCAGATACGTGGTAATGTCGGCCGCCGCGTCGGTCGGCGTGCCGTCCTCTAGCGGCGGAGAATCATCGAGAAACAAATCCGGCATGACCGTGCGGGCGTGATACTTATTCGGCTGGCGGACCCAACTGTACAGCCACCGACGGCCTTTTTCGCCGGTCATGCGGAGCTTCGCGCCGATTTGCGATAGATCGGGCCCCTGATCGGCGGTGCTTTTGGGGTGGTCGCTGTGCGAATGGCAGGCCAGGCAGCCGCGCACGGCAAACAGTCGCTTGCCGCGCGCTGCATCGGCCGCTGCGAAATTTCGCTGGGGCGTGCCCGGTGCGGTTTTCGGCGCAGTCGTCTGCTCCACGCGGGTGAACGGTTGGCTGTTCTTAAGCAGATAGTAGGCGATCGCCCGAATCTCCAGGCGCTCGTAGCGCTGGGCCTCCTGTAGTTTATCAATTGCCCGCTCTAGTCCATCTTCTGCGGCTGTCAACGATTCCTCATCTGCTTCCTCTAATTCTAGTTGCTCTAATTGTTTGGTCTTCCGATCGACTTCGCCCTGCATGTGATCGTGCAGTCCGAAGAAACGAGGCATCCGCGTGGTCGGGCGAAAGTGTGTGGGGTCTTCCAACCAGGCGGTGAGAAACTCAATCGACAGCTTCTCGCCGACGTGCCTGAGGCTGGGCCCCACGCGGCGGAAGGCACCCGGCGTGTCGGTGTCTTGTAACACGGCAGCGACCTTGCGGGTGGCGGCGGAAAACGTGAAGCCGAGCGGGTCGGACTTGAGGCGTTTGGCGTCGAAGTCCAAAACTTCCAGCAGCCGGCGGCGCGAGGTGTTGTCTTGCGGGGACTCCACGACGGCACGGGCCTTTTCGTCGGCCAGATGCCACTCGGCTACGCGCTGGCTGATGGCTTGCACCTCGGCACGCTTGGCAGCGACGGCGGCTTCGGCCGATTCGACCTTCGGCTGCGGTGCATTCTCGTTTTTATTTAATTCGGTCAGGGCGGCTTCTAGTTCCGCAAGCGCCTTGGCGAACGCTTTCTGCTTCTCCACAAGCGGCGGTAATCGTTCGGGAAGCTGGAAGAGTATCTGCTTGGCCGTTGAGGTGTAGTTCGGTTCGGCCCGTAGATCGGGGCCGATGCGCTTGGCGGGACCGTCGAAACCGTTGATTTCGTGGCAGCCGAAACAGCCGTAGCGACGAACGAGGTTGTAACCGGCGACGACTTTGGGGGCGGGCGGCTCGGGAAACCGCTGGCTCGGCTCCAATTCCGTCACGTCGTGATGACACTTCAGGCAGGCTGCCTCACGGAACCGTGCCGGGTACATCGGAAACGGCCAGTGGTGATTCTTGTACCAGCCGTATTTTTTGCCCCACTCGGCCCGCTGGGCCTCGCTGTTGGGGACGTGAACGGGGTTGATGAAATCAGTCGCACTGCCCTGGCCGTCGTGACAGAGCGTGCAGCCCATCTTGCCGAAGGGGTGCGGACTGGCGGCCGTTCCGAACAGGTCGAGCCGTGGATGAGAACTATAGGGATTCGGCACGCCGCGTCGCACCGCGAGGGTTAGCGGCCGGCCCCAGTCCACCGTGTCGACCAGCTTGGTCAGCGCGTCGCCGAGTTTGCGGGCGTCGTCGCCGTTAATGCGTTCGATGATGTCGCCGGTTTGCAGCCCGGCCTCGGCCGCCAGTGACTTGGGCCAGGCGAAGCTGACCGCCACGTCATCCTGGTTCAGCGGCCCGCCCTGCACCAACTTCATTCCGTAGGCCTGCATCAACATCACCTCTCGGCGAATCTGCGACTCAGCGGCGACGGAATCCTCCTCCTCACTGCGCAGCTGGTCGAGCTGCTCGTCCGAGAAATGTAGGCCCAGGGATCTGTGGTCGAGATCCAGCTCAGGCGCCGTCGCGGGCGTGCGCAGCGTGACGATGATGTGGCTTTCGGGCAGATAAGCGGGCGTGGTCGGGCTGCCGTAGGTTTTTTCCATCGACCGATGGCAGGTAATGCAGCGGTCGAAGCGGGCCACCATCGAGAAGTTGAAGTTGAGCGTTTTTGCGGGAATCCAGTGTTGGCGGATCACCTTGTCGCCTTTGCCAAAGATGTCGAGGACCGGCAACGCCAATATCTGCTTCAAAACACTATCGCGGCCTTCGTCGAATTGCTTTTGCAGCGCCGAGAGCGCCGCATTGTGTGCGGTGATCTGCGTCGTCACCGTCTCTTCCTCGGCGGTCAGCGTGGTGACGATCTCTTTGAGCCGATCGCGATATTCCTTGGCGGTCTCAACGACGTCAATCAATTCCGCGACATCATTATTGACCAAGTCGACTTTCTTCTGCAGGCGTTCGACTTCCTCAGCAGAGGCGTCGCCGGCGTTGGCAATGTCGAATTTGCTGCGGGCTTCGTCCAAATTGGCCGATTGCACCTTGCGCTTGGCGTCTTTGTTGTCCTCGTAAGTTTTAATGCGGCTGATGACCTTACGCAGGGCGTCCATCAACTCGTCGCGGTCGTGGCTGGCGATGCGCTCCTTGTCAAGCTTCGACTCTCGGGCCGTCTCGGCCGCCTCCTCGGCACTCTTTAGCTGCTGGTGAAGATCGGCGATCAGTTCGGCGAGTTCCTTGACCTTCTCCAGGGCGGCGACAAGCTGTTTCCGGGCGTCCTTTGCCTTGGATTTTCCCGCTTTCTCAGCGGCCTTCCGGGCCTGTTCCAAATCGGCGGTCGCTTTCTCTAGCTTGCCATGTGCCTTCGTCACCGCGTCCTGTGCGTGCTTGAGATCGACTCTCTCCCCGTCAACATCTTTCAGCTTGCCCTTCAATTTCTTCCCCAATCGATCGAGCTCGACTTGGAGAGCCTTGTAATCGACGGCACCCTCGGGCATATCTCCGGCACAATCCTTGGCAATCTTGACGAATTTATCGAGCTGATTTTTGTCGGGCGGAGTGGCTCGGATTTCGGAGAGCCGCTCTTCAAGCTCTTGCTGTTTTTCGAAATAATCCCGCGTCAGAAGCTCGATGCGTCGATGCTTCTGCATCCACGTATCGAGGCCGATCGTCCTGTCCGTGATGCCTTTCCAATCGCGGCCGAAATGATCGGCGACCAACATCCAGACCGTCGCCGCGAGCAGCAGCACCGACGACAACGCGAAGATCACGTGCATCGTCCGATTGTCGCGCCAAGTTTTTTCAGTCGCAGGCATTACGCAGATACCGTTTTGGTTGTGGGATAGCCCGAGTTCATCGGTGGGTGGTAAAGTTCGGTTTCCCGTGGGCCAAATGGGGACTGGGGACTGGGGACTGGGGACTGGGAAACACCGCCTGCGTTTCCGCCAGCCTCCAGCCCCCAGTCTCTAGCCCCCCTGCGTCCAGGAAAACCACAATTCCTTCGTAAACTTCAGTCACCTCACAGGGCGGCACTAAAAATTAAGAAAATACTCTGGTATATAAACGATGTACTTGAGATTCATGGTCCAGCGAAGCACCATCTTGATCGGCAAGGTGGCCATCATCAGCAGCAGATTGCTCATGATCATGTAGCGCACGAAGCCCATCCGCACGAAAAACTTGCGAAACACGGTCGTCGCCATCAGCGGCGGCAACAGCATGAAGTATCCCAGCACCGTCAACAGCCCGAGCCATTCGCGTTGGGCAATGTAGGCTAGTTCCGTGATCTTCCCCGTGCCGCTGGGCGCCTTGGGCAACGACGTCTGCATTACGTCGCGCCAGAACCAGTCGGAGACGTTGATGTTGGACAGTGCCCGCGCCTTGTGCGCGTCCCAGGTCTCGAACGGACCGAAAAAGTTCCAGTTCGGCCCCCGCAGGAACGTGCCCAGGACGATCAGGGTGATCCAGATAATAATGAAGCCGAATTGAAAGGTGATGTAGGAAAACTTCCGCTGCTCGATGGTGTAGTAACCGTTTCCCTGCTTGTTGAAATCGAGGTACGGAATCGCCATCAACCCGCCCACCGCCGTCAAAGGCAGCACGATGCCGGCATACCAAGGGTCGAAGTACACGAGCATTTCCTGCAAACCGAGGAAGTACCACGGCGCCTTCGAGGGATTGGGCGTCTTGACCGTGCTGCCGGGCTCTTCCAGCGGGGCTTCCAAGACGATCGCCCACACGATCAGCCCGGCCGTCAAAACAATCATGCAGATCATCTCGGTGTAGACCAAATCGGGCCAAACCAGCACCTTCTCGTTGTCGTCTTTCTCGCGGGGCGGCAATCCCCGACTCATGCGGTCGTCGTTCTCGACGGCGCGGGAGGCGGCCAGCCAGGTGAAAAAGCACAGCAGATAGATCAGACCGACGATCGGCACGTTGTCCGCCTTGGTGACGATGCTGGCGAATGCCGCGTCGGCCATCGACAGGCCCATCACCAGCAGCATCAGGTTGAGCCCCGTCCAGGCGACCACCGGTCGGACGAAGAATCTGCGGAAGACAAACAAGGTGCTCAAGGAACACACGATGCCCAGGGAATAGACCACCGGGCCGGTCATATCGTTGACGAAGTGTTCAATGCGGGTGCCGAGCGTAGGCATCCACCAGGATCCGTTTCCGCCGAAGGCCAGAGGCGAAAGCATAACGTAGCCCGTCGAGACGACGGCCCAAAAGCCGGCCAGCCACACTCGCTGCGCCTTGTGCCAGACGTAGAACGCGGCAACGGCGTTCATCAGCGCCAGCGCCAGATAATACTGGCCCAAGAAGCCGGAGATACTCTCGAGGTGTTCGTGGTCGAAACCGTGCATGAGTGATGTAGGGGTGGATTAAGTGGTTGTTAGCTGTTGGCTGTTGGCTGTTGGCTGTTGGTTGTTGGTTGTTAGCTGTTAGCGGTTAGCGATTTGTCATTTGTCATTTGTCATTGCTAAGAGCTAAAAGCCAATCGCCAATCGCCAATCGGCAATCGCCAATCGCTAACCGCTCATTCGACGTCACGTTTCAACGTGGCGCTGCGCAGTTATAGCGGACCGCTGATGCCTCCGTCCTTGCGGACTCGCCAAAAGTGAATGGCCAGCAGCATGGCGGCGGCCAGCGGGATCGCCACGCAGTGCAAAATATAAAACCGATTCAGGGTTTCTTCGCCCACGAAGCGCGCACCGAGGAGCGCAAAGCGCGCATCGGTCCCCATGGTGATCATGTCGACCCCGTCAACGAAGAGGATTTGCTGCCCCGGGCCTTCGTGTCCGATGATCGGATGGGCACGGGCCATGTTCGATCCGACCGTGATCGCCCAAATGGCCAACTGATCCCACGGCAGCAGATATCCGGTAAACGACAGCAACAGCGTGAGCACCAGCAGGATCACCCCGATGACCCAATTGAACTCGCGGGGCGGCTTGTAACTGCCGGTGAGAAACACCCGATACATGTGCAGCCAGACCGTAATCACCATGGCGTGCGCGCCCCAACGATGGACCTCGCGCAAGATACCTAGTGATATAACGTCGCGCAGGTTGGTGATGTCCCAATAGGCCCATTCCAGCGTCGGCCGGTAATAGAACATCAGCAGCACGCCGGTGACCGTTTCGACCAGAAACAGAAAGAACGTCACCCCGCCCATGCACCAGGTATAGCTCAGGGCGATGCCCTGTTTCTTCGCCGAGACCGGGTGCAGGTGCAGGAAAAAGTTGGTCAGCATCACCACGATGCGGTTGCGCCGATCCAACGGAAGCGGATGGCGAAAGACGCTCTTCCAAACCTGCGATCCACGGACCATGTCGCCCGCCGAAGCCGCCGAATTACGAAACCACTGACCAGGAGACATAGAACGTGTGCTTTATGGATTAAAGATTGTTCGAGGTGTAAAGAATCAACGGGGCTGGCACAAAACCGGGCACTCAAACCGATACAAACGAGGCAGGATCGTTCCACTCACCTTTTTCCTGCATGAAAACTTTGCTCTTGTCGACTTCCAATTGTCCGTCTTCGGAGATCTTAATGGCGTATCGCTCCAACGGCCGCGGCGCGGGGCCCTCGAAGTTGATTCCGTCGGCGTAAAACCCGCTGCCGTGGCAGGGGCATTTGAACTTCTGCTCGGCATCGAGCCAGTTCGGTGTGCAGCCCAGGTGCGTGCAGACCGTCTTGAGCGCGTAGATTTGCTGGAGTCCGTCGTATTCACCCTTGACGACCCAAATTCCGAACTGCGCTTTGAACTTCGTAACGACCTGCCCCTGGGGAAAGTCGGCCGGAAAGCCGACCTTCACCCGGCTCGGCGGCTCGACCAACACGTTGGGAAACATGAACCGAGTTGTCGCCAGGCCCCACAATACGTGCGTTGCGCCCAGCATCGTAAAGCCAACACCGAGGGCCGATCCGAACATCAAACTCATCACCCCGCGACGATCCTCCGTGCCGGCCTTCGCCCTAGCCGGCCTGCCCTTGGTGCCCGGTTTGCCCTTGGCGCCCGGTTTGCTCTTGGCGCCCGGTTTGCCTTTGGCATAGTCCGGCTTGGTCGGCATCGGCGGGACGGTCAGCTTGGCCTTGGCCGCTTTCTGCTTGGCAGGGCCTGCTTTGCCGGCGCCCTGTTTGTCGGATCTGGCAGCGGCGTCGGCCTTGCTCATCGGACCGGGCTTTTCGGTCTTCCGCGCGGCCGCGAGAATGCTGGCCGTGTCTTTCGGCGCACCGGCGCCCGGTTTCGCCGTGGCCTTGGCGGCTGGCTTGGCTTTCGCAGCGGGCTTGGCAGTGGACTTGGCAGTGGGCTTGGATTTTTCGGCCGCCGGTTTCTCGCCACCGCCCTGGCCGCGAGCCATCTTGAGCATGTCGGCGACACTCGGCCGCTCGCCACTGGCGGCCGACTTCTTGGTGGGCTGCTCTTCGGCAGCGGACGCCTTGGGTGATACAGACTCTGGTGCCGCGGGCGCATCGGCGTCCGCAGGCTTCTCGGCGCTTTTTTCGCCGCCCCCACCGCCGTCGGCCTTACGAGCGGCGGCCAACATATCGGCCACCGACATCTTTTTTTTATCTGCCATGACGCGAAATTCGCTTCCTACCGCCGGCCGAGCCTCTGAGCGACCCTAGGGCTTCACCCCGGAGAAGCGTCGGTAAAATGGCCGCAAATGATTTGAAAATAAAGACTTACGGCATTTTATCGGCCCGCTGAGACCGCAGCTTTGTGACATTTTTCACGAACTTAAACCGCCAATTTGAACTCAAGCCGCCATGTTGTCAACCGCTGTTTGCCCCTTTTGCCAACTCCCGATGAATCTGCGCGAATTCCCGAAGCCCAAAGCCCACTAGATTCACACCTCAACGGTTGAAATCAAATAGCACACAAGGACGGCTACCCGCCGGCCGAGTCGGTCGAAGAAGTCACCCACGGCGGTGTGACTCGGCTCTGAATCGGTAATCGGCTCAACGTCAGCGGTCGGAATCGCTTCAACATGCGCAACAGCCGCTTGCGGCGAAGCAGCCCCTCCCGGCCGTCGTCGCGGAGCACAAATGTGAAATCGGTCGACGTGGTCAGCCCGCCCTTGGGTGGAGTGTAGCTGAACTCCAGAGCGCCGGTTTGTGCCACGCTGCCCAGCGCCGGCTGGGTGAAGATGTTCAGGATCAGGTCGTTCGCCGGTGTCTCCTGGTCCGTGCCTTCGACGATGATCGACAAAGCCTCGGTCGGCGTCGAGTTCTTCCACGAGTCCGCCGAATCAATCCGCACCGTGACGTCCTGATCCGCCACGTCGATGATGACGTCGTCGTCGATGCCGGGCAGCACGTCGCCGCCACCGTCCCAGGCGACAATCGCCAGCATCCGCCGATCTTCGAGCATCTCCAGCGCCGGCCGCAAGCGCGGCAGCGCCGGCTTTCGCCGCGCCTTGCTCACTTGCTTGGTCGCCCCTTGGCCAAGGCACTTCCGCATCGCCACGACCGGGCAGTCAGATTTCGCATAGAATACACGAAAACATGGAAGTAAGCCAGTTTTTTATGAGATTTCCCGCAAAACGACCAACAGCGGTCTCATCTTATGGCTCTCTGTCAGTCTGCTGCTGAGGGTTGGCGAGATCAACCTTGACACTAACTAGCGTGCGGTCGACAATGTAGACATACAAGTCCATATATCTTTTAATGGCCGAACTGCCACGATTTCGCAAACCGCCGTAGACACTCTCTCAGGTCGGTTGTTTGACAGGCCGATCAGGACGGGCCGATCAGGACGGGGCAGCGCGTACCACACCGTCAATCGCCGAGGCGACCCATGTGCCTGCCGGTTTTCTTGCGTGACTTCGAGGGGCAACGTCATGACTACGAAAAAACCTTTGCCGACCGACTTTGACCAGATCAAAGAGGAACATCACTCGCTGTTGCACGCGGTTGAGAGCCTGCGCGGCCTGCTGCGGCAACCATCAGCACGGCCAGCCGCGGTCGCGGCGATGCTCTTAGATCTGAAGGACCGGCTCGAACTGCATTTCGCCCATGAAGAATTCGGCGGCTATTTCAGCGAGGTTCGCGACATCGCGCCACGATTCTCGCGCCAGATCGACACGCTCAAGCAGCAACACATTGAATTCTTGAGCACGATCGACGCGATAGGCGAGCGACTCGACCGGCCGTCGGACTCGACCACTTGGCGGCCAGCGATCGCGGCTGATTTCGATCTGTTCGTCGACGTGTTCCAGCGGCACGAGTCGGAAGAGAACGAACTCATCCAAGAGGCGTTGCAGCGGGACGTGGGGACCGAGGACTGACTCAAACCGTCAGCCGCCACGCGCTAGCGTCCGGTTCCGTGGGGAGATGTGCCGCAAAGAACCGTGGGCTAACGCCCAGCGGCTGATCCCGAGATTAAGCCACACCTGTTGACCCGCCGTGGGACGCGGCCGGGTATCTGAGCGACTTTGTCACACATGGCACGCACAGCGCGGCGTACTGTCTCACTTCGCGCGCCGTTGCGGTAACCGCTCGTTACAAGCGATTTGGCGCGGCAGAATTCTTTACGCAGTCACCGACTTACTTCATGGCAACCGATCGACCGCCCGATAAACAAAAACAGCAAAGCACGTCGCCGTTTTTTTCGGAAGAGGTCGTCGCCGATGCAACAAATCGCCGCCACAGACTGCCGCGTTGATGAGGTTCCAATCACCTCCCCGCCGCTTGCCACCGTCGGCAAGATCGTCGGCAAGATCACCGAACGGATCGATGCGATCACGCGCATTCCGCCGGAGTATCGCCGCACCGATCCTCCCGTGCCGCGGAGCGTCAAGATCGAACTGACCGCCCGTTGCGACTTCAACTGTTTTTTTTGCGCCACGGCCAAGCGACTGCGCACCAAGGCCGACATGGACTGGAGTTTTTTCCGCCGCGTGGTCCGCGAGATGCGAGACGAGGGCGTCGAGGAGTTGGGCCTGTTTTACCTCGGCGAATCGCTGCTCTGCGACTGGCTGGCCGATGCGATTCGCTACGCCAAGGCCGAGTGTGGCTACCCTTATGTGTTTCTCACGACCAACGGCCGGCTGGCCACGCCCCAGCGGGTCGGCGAGTTGATGGCCGCCGGGCTCGACAGCCTGAAATTCAGCTTCAACAACGCCGACGCCAAGCAATTTCACGAGGTCACCGGTGTCAAGGCGAGCGACTTCTACCGCGTCGTTGAAAATATCAAGTCGGCCCGCACGGTTCGCGACGGAGGCGGCTACCATTGCGGACTTTACTCGTCGAGCATTCGCTACGACGGCGAACAACTTACCCGGATGAAACGTGCCGTTGACGAAATCCTACCCTTCGTCGATGAGCACTATTGGTTGCCTCTCTATGGTCAGGCCGGCCTGACCAGCGGCGCAGCCGGCACGGTGCCCACGGCCGGAAACCCCGGCCGTTTGGGTGCCCTGCGACGCCCGGTTCCCTGCTGGTCGATCTTCACCGAAGGCCACATCACCTACGATGCCCGGCTGAGCGCGTGTTGCTTCGACCACGACGGTCGCTTCAGCATGGGCGATTTAACCGAGCAGCCTTTCCTCGAAGCCTGGCACAGCGAGCCGTTTCAAACGCTTCGCCGGGCCCACCTTGAGGAGAATCTCTGCGGCACCGCCTGTCAACGCTGTATTGCGTATGAGTAGCGATGGGTGAATTCGCAGCGCCCCGCGGCTGATGAATAATCCGGGCTAGCCGGCGTGATAGTGCAGGCTTTCCTTCAAGTAAGGGTCTTTTCCTGGAATTGGGCTGGCCGAGGCGAAGGACCGCAGCAGCAAGCGACCGGCGACGCCGACCAGCAGGCACAGCGCGGCGACTTCCCAGATGGCGAAGTCGGGCACGGCGCTGATGGTCTGCGGAAAGATGCGCTGGCGGATGCCGGAGGTGCCGCCGTCGGTCATCAGCGAGGGCATGACCATCAGGTACAGGTCGACCCAGCGGCCGATCAAGACCACAACGGCCACGCGCATCATCACGGCGCCGCTGCGCTTGGCCGGTTTGGGCAGCAGGACGATAAACGGCACGATCCAATTCAGCACGATCGACAGCACGACGACCGGCGCCCAAGGGCCTTTGGTGCGCGAGATGAAGTACGAAGTCTCTTCGGGAATGTTGGTGTACCAGATGAGCATATATTGGCTGAACCAGATGTACATCCAGAAACAACTGAAGCCGAGCAGCAGCTTGCCGAGGTCGTGCAGGTGATCGTTGTTGAACACGCCGTGCAGCGGCTGACCGTGACGGCGGAGCAGCAGGCCGAGAATAATCACCACGGCCAGCGCCGTCTGGATCATGCCGGCGAAGTTATACACGCCCCACATCGTGCTGAACCACATCGGCTCCAGGGCCATGATCCAGTCGACGCTGGCCAACGAAAACGTCACGGCGTAAACAATCAGAAACAGCGCCGAGAGCCGGGTATTGCCGGCGGTGATGGCCGGGTCGCCGGAGACGTCTTGTTTTTGTGAACGGGCGACCAGCCGGCCGGCGAGAAGAATCCATAGCGCCACATAGACGACGGCCCGCACCATCCAGAAAGTCGGCGTGAGCCACAATTCCTTAAACCAAAACGTCTCGGGATGATGTTCGCCCGCGTGCGGCCAGCCGTAGGCCGACATTCGGGCGGCCAGCACCAACAGCATGGCGATGCCGGCCGCGGGCAGCAGCCTGGCCATGGCTTCGGGCACACGGCGAAAGGCGACGTGCCAGCCGGCGCCGGTCACATAGGTGAGCGCCACGAACACAGCTCCACCCAGCGCGACGGTCAGCAGATAAAATGCCGCCAACAGTAGATTGGCCCAAACGCGATCCGGTGCGTACACCGCCCCGCAGGCCAGCACCACACCGCCGCCGACCATCAGGCCGTTCAGGCAGCGTCGCACGTCGTTCGAGAAATAAGAAGGGCTGGTCATGCGATGGGCTCCGACACTTGTTACGAAACATCCGGCGAGCGGCAGATGGGAATTTACCTGTCGTAGCTACCGTCGCCAGACGGTGGATGCGCTCAATCCACGCTCTGGCGAGCGTAGCTACGACAGGTAAGTTTTCATTTGCCGCCAGCCTAATGATCTGAGATCGTGTTGAGATACTAAAAACCGCATCCTTGACCTTTCGACCCTCCACTCCCCCTTTGCGACCTCCGCGACCTTCTGTTCACACATTGGCGTCCACCTATTTCTTGATACAACGTCTGTCTTCTCGAACAGAAGGATTTGGAACAGAAGGTCACGAAGGTCGCAAAGGAAAGGAGCAGGTTGGCTCATGTGATCTCGCTTGTGTTCGTGGGCAAGTCATTTCGGTTAGGGTTGTTTGTCGATGGGCGGATCACGCCCGGGGCTCGCCTTTTTCGGTTCGGCGCTCGCCTTTGGTTTCGCTTTCGACTGCATGTCACGAATGTAATTGATTACGTCCCAGCGACGGTCTTGCGATAATTGCGCGGCGAAGGGCTGCATGTTTCCTTGGCCGTAGGTCAGAATGTGAAACAACTGTCCGTCTTTCATTACGTTTTTGCCGCCCTGCTTTTCGGCCGACTTGCCGGTCAACAACGACGGCGGCGGCGGAAATGGCGGCTGACCGCGATTGGCGACCGGACCGTCGCCGGCGCCGCCAGCGCCGTGACAACACATGCACGAGGTCCGGTAGACGTCTCCGCCACGAGAGATCGATGCCCGCAGCCGCTCTTGAGCCGCGGTTTTGGCGTCGTCGGATTCCGCCGAGCTGGAGTCGTAGGGATTGGTCAGCTCTTCGCCGGCCCTGGCCGCGTCTTCTTTCGTCGCCTGAAAATCGTGAATCGGCAAGGCCCCGCGGGCGATCGTACCGTCGGGCGGCGACTGCAAGGTCTGTCCGTTGGGAAAATGGGGATTCGACTCGAACGAACTCCAGGCGGGCGAGTGCTTCATCTCCGGCAGAAACTCGTAGTTCGGCCGCGAGTAATCGACGCGCATCACCACCGGCAGCAGTAACACAATTGCCAGCAACACGGCAAGCGCGGTATTGGTTCGGTTCATCATCCCAGTACGCCTCCTTTCGAGGGCGCCAGCTCCCGCGTTTCAACCACGTCGAATTCTTGCAGCAACTCTTCGACGGCGGCCACGTCGAACGCCGCGTCTGCTTGATCGATGACCAGCACGAATCGGTCGTCGGTCGCGCGAAGGTCGACGATCCGCGCCGCACGGCCTGGAAAGAGGCGGCTGACGATGAACAACGCAAATACGGAGCCAAACCCGGCCAGCAGCACGGCCGCCTCGAATGCCACCGGCACGTCCGACGGCAATGAATTCCACGGTTTGCCGCCGACGTCGATCGGCCAGGCGACGGCGGCGATCCAGTTCTCAAACCACAACATGCCGCCGGCGCCGATCATGCCGCAGATGAAGCAAACCCAGGTGAGCCTTGAGGAGCGCAGCCCCATCGCCTTATCGAGCCCATGCACGGCATAGGGCGTAAAGGCATCGACAATGTGCAGCCCCCGGCCGCGAACCGCCCGGGTGGCGGCCAGCAGGTCGTCTTCGTGCTCGAAGCTGGCAACTAGAACGCGATCGCTCATGCGATTTTCTCCGCTGGGGATTTTTCCGCTGGGGGAGTTTCGGCGCGGCGGCGTTTCTTCAGACACGCGGCGCCTTTGACTTCGGCGATGGCGATGACCGGTGCAAGGCGACAGAACATCAGGAAGCAGGTAAAAAACAGCCCGAAGCTGCCCAGCAGCGTAGCGATCTCGATGCTGGTCGGCGCGTAGTCGGCCCAGCTCGACGGCAAAAAATCGCGATGCAGGCTGGTCACGATAATCACAAACCGCTCGAACCACATGCCGATGTTGATCACGATGACGATCAGAAACACCAGCGGGATCGTCGTGCGAACCTTGCGGAACCAGAGTAGTTGCGGAATGCCGACGTTACAGATGACCATCGTCCAGTAGGCCCAGCTAAACGGCCCGAGTGCCCGATTCATGAATACGAATTGCTCGTAACCGTTTCCGCTATAGAAGGCCATGAAGAATTCCGTGCCGTAGGCCAGGCCGACCAGGCAACCCATCGAGAGCATCAACTTGCACATCCGGTCGATGTGCGTGATCGTGATGTAGTTCTGCAGGTTCATCGTTTTACGGGCGATGATCATCAGCGTCAGCACCATCGCCAGCCCGCTGAAGATCGCCCCGGCCACGAAATACGGCGGAAAGATCGTCGTGTGCCAGCCGGGAATCACGGCCGTGGCAAAGTCCATGCTGACGATCGAATGGACCGAAAACACCAGCGGCGTGGCCAGCCCGGCCAGCAGCAGATAGACCGTTTCGTAACGATGCCAGGTTCTTGCCGAGCCGTTCCAGCCCAGACAGAGGATCGAGCAGATTCGTTTTCGCCAGCCCGGTTTGCTGCGATCGCGCACGGTCGCCAGATCCGGCACGAGTCCGACGTACCAGAACAGGGCCGAGATGGCCAGGTAGGTTGAAATTGCGAACACGTCCCACAACAGCGGCGATTTGAAATTAACCCATAGCGGGCCGCGGGTATTTGGATAGGGCAGCGTCCAATAGGCCAGCCAGGTGCGGCCCATGTGAATCAGCGGAAAGATGCCGGCGCACATCACCGCGAACAGCGTCATCGCCTCGGCCGATCGATTCACGGCCGTCCGCCATTTTGCCCGAAACAGGAACAACACGGCCGAGATCAGCGTGCCGGCGTGTCCGATGCCGACCCAAAACACGAAGTTGGTGATGTCGAAGGCCCAACCGACCGTTTTGTTCAATCCCCAGGTGCCGATGCCGGTGGCGATCTGATACCACACCGCGGCGACACCGATGGCTAGCGCGGTGAGCGACACGGCAATGGCGGCCCACCACAACCCGGTCGGCCTGCATTCCAGCGGCGCGCAGATGTCGTTGGTCACGTCGGCGAGCGTTTTGTCTCCCGTGATCAGCTCCGGTCGGGGTAAGGAAGGTGTCTCACTCATGCCGGCCCCCTTTCGCCTCGTGCCCGGGTGTTCTTTCGTCGGTGTTCTTGACGACTCGCAGGTAGGTCACCGTCGGCCGAAAGTTAAATTCTTCCAACACGCCGTACCGCCGCGGGTTGGCGAGCTCGGCGTGAATCGCGCTGTCGGGGTCGTTCATGTCGCCAAACACAATCGCCTGAGCGGGACACGTCTGTTGGCAGGCGGTCTGAATGGCGCCGTCGACGATCGGCGCTCCTCGACCGCCTGCCTGAATGCGCGCTTGCTCGATCCGCTGCACGCACATCGAACATTTTTCCATCACGCCGCGCGAGCGGACCGTTACGTCGGGGTTCAATGCCAAGCTGATCAGCGAGCTATCTTCTGCACTGTCTTGTTCCCCGTTTAATTCGTAATCGAACCACTCCGTGTTGTTGAACCAATTGAACCGGCGGACCTTGTACGGGCAGTTGTTCGCACAGTAACGCGTGCCGACGCAGCGGTTGTAGATCTGCTCGTTGAGGCCCTCGTCGCTGTGGACGGTGGCCAGCACAGGACAAACGGTCTCGCAGGGGGCGTTGTCGCAGTGTTGGCACATCATCGGTTGATACTGAACCTCGACGTCGTCGCCTTCGCCCGAGTAGTAACGGTCCAAGCGAATCCAGTGCATTTCTCGCTGCCGACGGACCTCGTCCTTGCCAACGACCGCGACGTTGTTCTCCGACTGGCAGGCGATCAGGCAGGCCGAACAGCCGGTGCAGGCGTTCATGTCGATGATCATGCCCCAGGCGTGCCCGTCCTTGGGATGATCTTCCGGCCAGAGCTGCTCGTCCGGGAGATGGTGGGCCGATGCGCCGGCGTGAAGCGGATCTTTGGCAAAGGCGGCCAGCGTGGTCGATTGGATCTGATCGCGAACTTCGGCGCCGCGCGGGGCGATGTGCTTGGGGACTTCGAGCGATTGGTATATCTGCGTGGTGGCCAGATCGTGACGGCGGCCGGTCTTTTTCAGCGTAACGCCGGAGCGGTGATATTGCAGCGCTCCGTCGCGCGGTTCGACGAAGCCGGCGACGTTTTTGCCGACCAACTCTCCCTCGGCGACCGTCGGCCGCGACTCCAGCCATTGCCGACCGATGTGGAAATATCGGTCGGTGCCCCGCACGCCATAATGCAGGGCCAACGCCAGCACACGGTCGTGCTGACCCGGCTGAATGAGCACGGGCAGTTCGACGCTGATTCCAGCGGCGGCGACACTCACCACGTCACCGTCTTCCAGGCCTTCTTCCTCGGCCAGGGCCGGCGAGATGCAAACGTAATTATCCCAGGTGATCTTGGTCACCGGGTCGGGCAATTCTTGCAGCCAGGGGTTGTGGGCGTGACGACTGTCGGTCATGCCGATCTTGGAGTAAAGCACGAGTGACAGGCCATCTTGCGGCGGACGCTCGTCAGCCAACCTCACGGCCTCGGAGTTGAACGGGTCGACGGAAATCTCTTTTGCCGGCGGCACCATAACGAGCCCGTCGTGAACTGCCTGATTCCAAAACTTGCGGAACGACTGCTGCTGGGCACGTGGAAAGAAGATTTTCTCCCGCCATGTGGTCTTGAGGATTTCATAAGCCGATTCGTCTCGCTCCGACCAGCGGGCGAGGCTTTCCAGAATCGAGCGAGTGTCCCTTAGCGGCTTGACGGTCGGCTGCGAGAGGCTAATGACGCCGTCGACCGGCTCGGCATCCAGCCACGACTCCAGCGGATGATGATCGGGGCAAACGAAATGGGCCAGCGACGCAAAGTCGTCTTGTCGCTCGGCAAAGCTGACCACCAACGGAACCTTGCCGATGGCGGCGACGAGCGCTTCGCGGCCCGGCAGATTATGGGTCAGGTCGGTGCCGGCGACGAACAGGGCCGCCACGTTGCCGGCCTTCAACTCTTCGATCAGCTTCAGCACGTCGGCGTCGCTACCCTGCCGCTGTCGACTGGGCCGCTTGACGTCGACGGTGGTTTCGTAGTTGCCTAGCAGGTTGTTGATGAAATTGACCAATAATTGATCGGCCACGTTTTGGCTGTCGCACAGCACAAGGCTCTGGCCCGGTTGGACGTCCAAGAGACGATTGGACAAATGGTCCACTAGATCCTTCAACTCGGCGGCGGGAATGGACGACTCGGCGATGTGTCCCGGCGGTGATTTCTTATTTTCCGACTCGGCCAGACGCTCGGCCAGATGACTCAGCACGATGCCGTATTCGTCCGGCAGCAGCCGATACCGCTTGTCGGCGTTGCTACCGGCGAGCGACATGCGGCCTTCCAACTGAACGTGATACGACATCACCGGGTGCTCGGCAGTCGGTGAGCGAAGCTTTCGCCAGGCCGCCGTGAACTCAACCGGCGAGATCCAAGTGCCGAGAAAATCGGCGCCGAAGGAGACAATCACGCGGGCCGCAATCGGCTCGCCATCGGGCTCGGCCGGGTCTTCGTAAAACTTGTAATGCGGCAGCACTCGGGCGCCGTGCGTCTGCTCGTGGGCGTCGAGAATCGCCGAGCAGCTCTCGACGTCGAACACGACATGCCGGGCGTCGGCGAATTGGTAGTGATCGAACAGCGCCTCGATCGTCGCCTGGAGCGTCGGGCTGGTGATGGTCGGCGTGACGAAACGGACCGCGCCGCCGGAATCGGCGATGGCGCGGAGTTGTTTCTTGATGTTCCCGTCGATCTTGTCCCAGCTTGCCGGATCGCCGTTGTGCAGCGGCCCTTTGAGTCGATGATCGTCGTACAGCCCCAGCGGCAAGGCTTGCCCGACGGCACACAGCCCGCCGCGCGAGAGCGGATGCGCCGGGTCGCCCTCCATCTTGAGCGGCCGTCCGTCGCGGGCTTGCACCAGCAGCCCACAGGCGGCCGTGCAGCCGGAGCAGGTCGAGGCGTAGGTCAACGTGTTTCCGGGAATCAAGCCCTCGGGATGATCGACGAGCGGCAGGGCCGTTTCGACGGGCGTGCGGCCACAACCGCCCAGCGCGACCAGCGAGATCGAGAACCCGGCCGCTTCGAGGAATCGGCGACGGTTGAGGCCGGCCGAGTTCCCCACGACACTGCCGGGCAAGCCAGCAGTCGCATCCTTCGTGTTGTTCGCTTCGTTGTTCATCGATAAACCATCACTCAAAATAAGTCCGTGTTTCGACGGAAGAAAAAGGCGAGCCCCGGGCGTTAGCCTGGGGGTATTACATTTCGCGGCTAACAAGTCGAACCCGATCGAGGAATCACCGTCGGCCTAACGGCCGACGCTCGCCGAATGTCGCTTCACGCGGGAATTGGCATTTGATTTAACCCTAATCGTTCAATAGTGACAGACCGAGCAATTGGTCGACGCATGGACCGCGCGGCCGTTGATTCCTTTTTCCGTTGCCTCGCGGTGGCAGTTTATGCACCAGCCCATCGAGAGCGTTTCCTGCTGGTGTATCCGCTGCATCGTTTCGACCGGGCCGTGACATTTCTGGCACGACACGCCGGCGGTGACGTGCGCCTGGTGACTGAAATAGACGAAATCCGGCAGCTTGTGGACGCGGACCCAGGGGATGGCCTCGCCCTCATCGACGGACTTAAACAGTTTCTGTAGTTCGTCGGAGACGGCCGGGCCGTCCTCCGGCGCGTCCTTGGCCCGGGTCACCACCTTGTGGCACTTCATGCAAACGCTGGTCGAGGGAATGCCGGCGTGGCGGCTGGTCGATGCGCCGGAGTGACAGAACTTGCAGTCGATTCCCAGTTCACCCGCGTGCAGGCGATGCGAGTAGTCGATCGGCTGCTGGGGCGAATAACCTTGCTGATTGTCGGGCAATCGCCACGACGACATGCTTGATGCCAGCGTCACCGCGCCAAACAGCAGCCCGATCACCAGCACGACGGTCAGCGCACGCTGCCGCATCACGCGCGGGTCGTCGTTGGTTGGTTTCGCTGGTTGGCTGTGGGAAGTTATCATTTGATTTCCGCTTCAATATCCGCATGTTCGCCGCCGGGACTCCTGCTAGCGCCAGAATAGAACCAGTAGCCGAGCGCCATAAATAGGCCGCCCGAAAGTAGATTGCCGAGCGTTACCCAGGCCAAGTTATGCCCCATTCCCAAGAAACTGACGGATTCGGGATGGTTGCCGAAAAGGGCGATGGAAAACAGTGTCATATTGGCAACGGAATGTTCGAACCCGCTGACAATGAAGGCGAACAGGCACCAAAAGATAACGATCGTTTTGGCGGCGTCGTTTTTTGTCCGTGCCGACATCCACAAAGCAAGGCAGACAAGCCAATTGCAAAGAATGGCTCGCGCCACCAGTTCGATAGCCGGCGCGTTCATCTTGGCGGCCACAATCTGGTTGAGGAAGGACGCGTTGTCATTGACCATTCCCGCGGCACCGCCCAGAACGAAAATCGCGGCGAGCCCGGCCGACCCCACCAGGTTCCCTGTCCAGACGACAAGCCACACCACGATTAGATTTGATCCGGTGGTGGTTCTTAGAAGCCATCCCAGCGGCATATACATGGTGTGTCCCGTGAATAGTTCGCACCCGGCGAAAACGACCAGGGTCAGAGCAATTCCGAAACTGGCCCCCATGATGAGTTTCCGATAGGCCGGGTCAGCGGCTGAGCCGACAACGAAGATGAGGATGATTCCGAAGCCGACGTAGGCTCCCGCCATCATCGAGCCAATGAAAAATCCAAGCGGATTTCGTTCTAATAACGCCACCTTGCTGGAAGCAAGATTCGCCAGATCGTCAATCGTATCGGTGTACATCAACTCTTCTCCGGCATCAGGGCAACTACGATACTCCTCGTAAGCGTGTAGATCATCCCTAAAAAAGTGACCAACCAAGTCAGCAAAGCCAGATAAATAAAGGTACGAGGTATCAAGAGCAGGAACGATAACCCGGTAGCCTTCGCTAACTGAATAGTACAGGCAGTGTACATACCTAGAGGGAAAACCATCCCAAAGTATTGAGGGTTATATCTGAGAGGCAGACGTTTGTAGAGATGAAGCCAGGCTCCCAGGATAAGGAGCAGCGGAATCCACCAGGTACCTACTGCCCAGAAAAAAAGCGTGAACCCTTTTAGAAAGGGCAGGATTTCCTGAAGGAAGGTCCACTGAGAAGCGTTTAGTATCAGTGTCGATCCGGCCAGGGTGGTAATAGCGACGGCGCCCATATTGATCCAGTAGGGTGGAGTGAGATCTTCCGGGCGCATGCGGAAGAACGAAAAGCGATAAAATATCAGTGAAATAAGCAGGATGTAGAGCATGCCGCCCAGCAAGTACATGTTCAGCGCAAAGAACAGCAGCACCTCCGGGGTCGCCGTTAAGGAGGACGCCACCAACGTACCCAGAATTGCGATCGATTGCGTAGACACGACCGCAAGCAACCAGGTTCCATTGATCCCGGCCTCCAAACTCGGTTTATCTTCCCGAACGGTTATGGCGGTGAGAAAGACGTACATCGTAATAAACCACAGCAATATCCCTAACGACCAAAGAACGACTGCTGTTGTGAAATCTTGATCCAATACCACAAACTGAGTTCCCAGAACACATGTGCCGGCGGGTAACGTGAAAAAACCAGGGCCACGTTTGTGGTCGATAAAATCCGCCTTCATTTGAGGGAAGTAACGAACAAGGCGGGTCAGAGTAAGGATGCAGAGAACACCATAGCAGGCTTCGTTAATGCGAAAGAGCGTCCAGGCAATCGCTTCCATCTGCAAGAGATGGGCGGCAATCGAGACGATGCCCGTAGCCATGACCAGGGCAAAATAACCCGGAAACAAGTCGCGAATCGCTCGTCCAAAAACATCTCTAAGCTCTGTTTTAACCATGTGTCATACCTACATAGTTTGCGACCGTCACCGCCGGATGGCGCCGATCACCGCTTCTTGTACCAGCGGACCACTTGCGGTTTCCGCCAGAGGTAAGGGTTGGGAATGACCAGCACGTGAACTAACCGAGTGAACGGGAAAAACCCGATCGTGATGAACGCCAGCACGATGTGAAACTTCACCAACAGCGGCATGGCCACCACGTAGGTGATGTTCGGCGAGAGCTTGACAATCGACCACAGATACGGAGACATGCTCGAGGCGAACCAGGACGAACCCCAGGGGTGAAACAGCGCCACGCCGACGCCGCTGACCGCTTGCAGCATCAGCATGGCGAATAGAATCCAGTCGGTCGGCGTGGTGACCGTGCGAATTTTCGTGTTCGAGTAGCGGCGCACCACGATGCCCACCAGCCCTACGATCGTCAGCAGGCCGAACGCCAGGGCTGAGACTTCGAGCACAAACAACCGCATCGGGTGACTGTTCCAGGCCAAAATCTGTTGCGGAATCAAGAATGCAATCAGATGGCCGGCCGTGATTACCAGAATCCCGTAGTGAAACGGCACAACGGCCCAGAAGTGTTGCTTGTTCTCCAGGAATTGGCTCGACAGGCTCGAATAAGAAAACGACTGCGCCCGATACCGGTACACGGTCATCAAGAAGAACGTGAACAGGCACACGTAAGGCAGCGCCACGAACAGGAATTCGTCGAGAAAATTTGGGTTCATGGTTCTCTCGCCTCGGTGAAAAACTCGCCTAGTTTGACTGCGCCACGTCGGGCGTAAGCTTCCTCGTAAATGACCAATGACAAATGACCAATAACAAATAACAAATCGTTTCCACCTTTCCGGCGTCACATCCCATTGCGTTAGGAAGTCGACGTCGAATCTGTGTCCGGACCGTATCAGAGCATGGGGATTTGTTATTTGTCATTTGTTATTTGTCATTTGTCATTTGCATGAGGTTGCCCCTTCGGGGCGAAGTTCGGGTTCACGCCGTCCACCTGATCCAACTCAGTCGGAAAATTCATCTGTATCGGTACGAGGTCAGCGGGTGCGCCGCTGTCACATCCGCCGCACGACACGTCGGCCACCGGAAAAGCGTGCAGCGGATCTTGATCGACCGGCCGCCGCAGATCGAACGGCCGGTCGTCCGACGGTGGAGCCGCCGGGCCCCACGTGTCTTCGATGACCGCCGCAAGACAATTCACCACGTGAGCGTACGGCGTCTGTTGATCCTCCAATGCCAGCCGCATCTTTTCCACCGCCGGCTGCACGCAGGCACGAACGAAACGCGCCGCCTCGTCCTCGGGCATCGCCGCCACAATTGCCAGCACGTGCGTAATGTGGTCCGGCAATTCCTTCGATTCGCTCAGGCCGTATTTGCGCAGCTCCTCGCGCATGCGAACCAAAAACATGCCGCGGGCATATTCCTCGCCGAACAAATGCCAGCCGACTTCCAGCGAACAGGCCGGGTTAATGTCGAACACTCGGGCGTAGGCCTCTTCCAGCTCCCACAGTTCGTGCTGGTCGACAAACGCGCCGAACGTCGAAGCCTCACGGGCCGCCTCGGGCAATTCGCCCACGAGCGCGACATACACCAGTTCCGCCGTTTGCACGGTGTGCTTGTCCGGATAACTGATCAGCCGGCTGAGGGCGTCGAGAATGTGCGAGATGTGCGGCATCATAGTCCCCTTGTCGGTCCGCCCACGAAGCCGAAGCCCGCCTCGGTCCGATGTTCGTGTGGATCTTTCATCATTTCGATCGCCTCTTCGCGATTCATGGGCGGGATCACGAAGCGGTCCTCGAACGTGCAGAGCGCAGTCAGTTCGTAAATCGCGTCGGCCTCTTCCCGCGTGCAGTTGGCCTGGCGCAGCATCTCGTCGGCCTTCTCGCGGCTGACGTCGCCCACCGTTACGGCCCGACGATGCCAGCGGACGGCCTTCTGTTTGCCGAGGGCGTAACGCACGACGCCTTCGTGGCCGGCGCCGAACAAATTGGCGAGAAACTTCATGGGCACCCGCGAGGCGTCGATGTCGTGAAACAAGTCTTCGGTCTCGTGATGGATCGTGTCGCCCTCCTTGCTGGCTTGCACGGGCGACATCGGCGGCACGTAAAACAGCATCGGCAGCGTGCGATATTCAATGTGCGGCGGCAGCGCGATCTTCCACTCCTTGACGAACCGATAGACCGGGGAATTCTGGGCCGATTCGATCACGCCGTCGGCGATACCGTAGCGCTTTGCCTCGGCGATAATCGCCGGGTCGTGCGGGTCGAGAATCATCGAGCGTTGACCCTCGACCAGCTCGTCGTCGGGCAGCTTGGCAACTTCTTCCAGGCGGTCGGCGTCGTACAGCAATACGCCCAGGTAACGAATCCTTCCCACACACGAATGAAAGCAAGCGGGGGCCTGGCCCGTTTCCAGCCGCGGATAGCAAAGAATGCACTTCTCGCTTTTGCCGGTGAACCAGTTAAAATAAGTCTTCTTGTACGGGCAAGCCGCGACGCACGATCGCCACGCACGGCATTTCTTCTGGTCGATCAGCACGATGCCGTCCTCGCCCCGTTTGTAGAGCGCCCCGGACGGGCACGCCGCCACACAGCAGGGATTCAGGCAGTGGTTGCAGATCCGCGGCAGGTAGAAAAACACCAGCCGCTCGACGCTGCTTAGTTGCAGCCGCTGCTGATCGCTGAGCCCGGCGAGGTTCGGATCGTTTTCGGCATAAATCGGTGAGCCGCCGAGGTCATCGTCCCAATTGGGGCCGGATTGCACGTCGATTTTCTTCCCGTCGATCATCGAAATCGGCTCGGCGGTCGGCTGGTCGGGGCCTTCGGGGGCGTTGAACAAATTCTGATAATCGTAAGTCCACGGCTCGTAATAATCGTCCATGCTGGGCATGTGTGGATTGTGGAAGATGTTGGGGATGATCTTCCCGCGACCGGTCGATTTGATCTTCAGCTTGCCGCTGCCGTTCATTTCCCAGCCGCCCTTGTACTTTTCCTGGTCTTCCCACTTCGTCGGAAAGCCGGTGCCGGGCTTCGTCTCGACGTTATTCCACCACATGTACTCCGCGCCCTTGCGATCGGTCCATATATTCTTGCAAGCCACGCTGCAAGTGTGGCAGCCGATGCACTTGTCGAGGTGGAACACCATCGAGATTTGGGAACGGACATTCATGCAGGAAGCTCCGAAACTGGATTTCTTGATCGACTCGGTATCGCGTAGAAGTATGGCGGGCCGTTTGGTTGTTCAAATCCTAAGCACGAAATCCTAAACAAATCAAAAATCCGAAATTCAAATGACAGAAACGCATAATGCTTGGGAGTTTCTAACATTCGTGCTTTGAATTTATTTAGGATTTCGTGCTTAGGATTTCCGCTCCCGTAAAACTGTCCAACTTATTCATGCACGACGCCTCAACAAATCAATACACCGGTTCTCCCGGCAGCTTACGCACCAACAGATGCGTATCACGATTGCAGCCGACGGGGCCCCAGTAGTTGAAGTGATAGGTGAATTGTCCGTAGCCGCCGATCATCAGGTTCGGTTTCAATCGCGTGCGGGTCAGGCTGTTATGCCCTCCGGCGCGGCGATTGCCTCGCAGCGGCGATTTGGGGATGCCGTGTGTCCGTTCGGGGGCGTGATACTGCATGCAGATTCCCGGCGGGATGCGGGCGCTGACGATCGAACGGGTGACGACCACGCCGTGATCGTTGTAAATCTCGACCCAGTCGTTGTCCTTGATGTCGAGCGATGCCGCGTCCTTGTCGTTCATCCACAACGGGTAGACGCCGCGCGAGAGCGTTGTCATCCGCAGGTTGTCGCCGAAGGTCGAGTGAATGTGCCACTTGCCGTGCGGCGTGAGGAAGTTGAGCATGATCGTCTCACCCCCGTCCTCGCTGAATTGCAGGTCGGCGTAGGCGGTCGGCGGCGGTTTGGGTTTGTAGGTCGGCAGATGCTCGCCGAAGTCGATGTAGATCGGATGGTCGAGGTAAAAATGTTGCCGGCCGGTTAGCGTCCGCCAGGGGACGTTTTCCTCGACGTTGTAGGTAAACGGCGAATAGGTGCGGCCGTTTTCGATCAAACCCGACCACATCGGGCTGTTGATGAACCGCCGCGGCTGGCTCTGAATGTCTTGGTACGACGTGCGGACACCGCGGTTTTTCTCCGCCAAATGCACCAGCGAAAGGCCCGTCTTTTCCTCCATGGTTTGGTACGACCGATAGGCCATTTCGCCGTTGGTGACCGTGGCGAAGTGCAGGATGATGTTGCAGACGTCCTCGTCGCGATCGAGCGAGGGATACGTCTCGCCGTCCCACGTTTCGGTGCGATGCGTGGTCAGATACTCCTCGTACACGTCGGCAATGGGGTAATTCGTCCCGTGCGCGCCGAGCCCGTTCTTGACCAGCGGGCCGTAGGAAATGAACTGCTTGTAGACGTTCTTGTAATCGCGGCTGACCACTTTGAAATCCGGCATCGTCTTGCCGGGAATCGCCTCGCCCTCTCCCTTGATCCACTGCTTCATGTTCGGCTGGGCGATCTCGGCCGGCGAGTCGTGCGCGAGCGGCGTCGCGATCACGTCTTCAACCGGATCGGGAAAGTGCGGCTCGGCCAGTTCCGAAAATTTCTTGGCCACGTCCTTGAAGATCGCCCAATCGCTCTTCGACTCCCAGCACGGCGGCACTGCCTTGGAGAGCGGATGCATGAAAGTGTGCATGTCGGTCGAGTTGAGATCGGCCTTTTCGTACCAGGTGGCGGCCGGCAGCACGATGTCGCTGTACAACGCCGAGGTGTCCATGCGGAAGTTCAGGTCGATGACCAGGTCCATCTTTCCCCGCGGCGCGTGCTCGTGCCAGACGACCTCCTTCACGCTGTCTTTTGCGATTTCCTGTCCGACCGCGTTATCGTGTGTGCCGAGATAATGCCGCAGAAAATACTCGTGACCCTTGGCGCTGGCCATCAGCGCGTTACCCCGCCAGATAAACCACACCCGCGGCCAGTTTTCTTCGGCGTCGGGGTCTTCGACTGAAAACTTCATCTCTTTGTTCTTCAGACGGTCGGCGATCCAGCCGGAAACTTTCTCGGCCGAATCGGCGCCGGCGGCCCGGGCCTGCTTTATCACGTCGAGCGGGTTTTCCGGGAACTGCGGATAGAACGGCAGCCAACCCTGACGCACGGCCCGCACCTGCATGTCCATCGTGTGGCCCTTGGCCGTCGAGTTCTCGTCGGCGTGTTGGGGCACCGTGTGATAGTCGGTGAAGTCCTTTTCGTAACGCCATTGATCGGTGTGAACGTAATGCCAACTCGGCGCGTTCTGCAGTCGCGACGGCGGAAACCAGTCCTTGGCCAGCGCGATCGACGACCACGACTCCATCGGCGCCAGCTTCTCTTGGCCGACGTAATGCGCCAGCCCGCCGCCGTTGACGCCGATGCAGCCGCAGAACATCAGCGCGTGAATGCCGGCCCGATACATCAGATTGGCGTGATACCAGTGGTTGATGCCGGCCCCGATCAAGATCGTGCATTTGCCGTTGGTATGCACGGCCGTCGTGGCCCATTCGCGGGCGAAGCGGATCAGCACCTCGCGGCCGACGCCGGTGTATTTTTCGCTCCAGGCCGGCGTGTACGGGGCGTTTTCGTCGTCGTAGTCTTGGGGATAATCACCGGCCAGCCCACGGTTCACCCCGTACTGCGCCATCAGCAGATCGTAAACGGTCGTGACCTGCACCACCTCGCCGGCCGCCGTCGTGAGCTTTTTGACTGGAACCCCGCGGGTGCAAACGCTGCCGGCGCCGAAGTTGTCGAACTCGACCTGCACCACCACGTCGTTGTCTTCCAAGAACGTCAACTGCGGATGGATCGTGCTGCCGTCCTTGCCGTCCTTGAGCAGCAGATTCCACTGGCCTTTTTTCGTTGCCCAACGATAGCCGCTGCTGCCCATCGGCATCTTCACGCCGCCGGCCTTTTCATCCCACATCAGGAATTTCCATTCACCGTGTTCTTCGTCTTCGTATTGCTTTAGCCGCCCGGCGCGAAGCATCTGCGCCGGTCGCACGACGCCGTCCTTGCCGCGGATGACTTCCACCAGATACGGCGAGTCGGTGTATTTGCGGGCGTAGTCGAGAAAATACTTCGTCTTTTTCTCGTGATGAAATTCGCTCAGCAGCACGTGATTGACCGCCATCCACCAGGCGCCGTCCTGGCCCGCGTTGATGGCCACCCACTCGTCGGCGTATTTGGCGACCATGTTGAAATCGGGCGAGAACACCCACAGCTTCGTGCCGTTGTGTCGTCCTTCGGCCAGGAAGTGGCAGTCGGGCGTGCGCGTCATGCCGATGTTGGCCCCCATCGAGACCAGCATCTTGGCGTGATACCAATCGGCGCTCTCCTGCACGTCGGTCTGCTCGCCCCAGGTCTCGGGCGAGGCCGGCGGCAGATCGCAATACCAGTCGTAGAACGACAGCGAAACGCCGCCAATCAATTGCAGCAGCCGCGCCCCGGAGGCGTAGCTGATCATCGACATTGCCGGAATCGGCGAAAAGCCGGCGATGCGGTCCGGCCCGTGGGCCTTGATCGTGTGGACCATCGACGCGCAGATGATCTCCAGCGCCGTGTCCCAGTCGGTCCGCCGCAGCCCGCCCTTGCCGCGGGCCTGCTGCCAGCGTTTACGGGCCTCGGGGTTTTCGACCAGGCTCTTCCAGGCGTCGACCGGGTCGGCGTGATCGGCCCGCGCCTTGCGCCACAGATCGATCAGCGCGCCGCGAATATACGGATATTTCACGCGCAGCGGGCTGTAGAGATACCAACTATACGAAATGCCGCGTTGGCAGCCGCGCGGCTCATACGGCGGGATTCCGGCTTCCAGCAACGGATAGTCGAGCCCCTGCATCTCCCAGGTGACGATGCCGTCCTTGACGTAAATGTTCCACGTACATCCGCCGGTGCAGTTCACGCCGTGCGTGCTGCGGACGATTTTGTCGTGCTGCCAGCGATTGCGGTAGAATTCTTCCCACTGTCGGCCTTGCGGGTTGACTTCATCGCGAACCCAGGCGATAGCGTCTTGTAGAATGCTCATCAGTAACCTCGTTAAGTCGTTGTTCGCTCCGCGAACGATACGTCAGCAAAGTCGTTGTTCGCTCCGCGAACGAAACGAAACAAACCGTTAGGTTCGCGGAGCGAACCACGACATTCTCTTAAACACTGCCCTCCACCAACGGCCTGCGCACTCCGCGAAAGCGGCGTTTCCAAACGGCGTCCATGGCGAACACCATCGCGCCGGCTCCGACCAGCCCCATCAACAGAAAAGCGACGCGGCTGGCCGGCGCTTCGGAAGGACTGTTGCCGGCCGACGCCTCGAAGTACGCCACCAGGGCGTGAATCTCGTCAGGCGTAAGCTCGTGCGGCGCTTTGTAAATCGGCTGCATCGTTTCGGTCTGCGGCGCCCCGAGCCAGGCCATCAGCGACTTCGCCCCTTTGAGCCGCTCCGAGACGTTGGTTAGATCCGGCCCCAGCCGCCCTCCGCCGAGCGCCGGCGTGTCGTACATGCTGTGGCAAGAGATGCAGGCGGCCCCGCCGTTCACGAATTTCTTGCGTCCCAGAAAATACTCGTACCCGTCGGCCCGGTTTTGCGATGTGAAGGGCTTCAGTTTTTGGCCCGCTCCCACGAAACGCGAAACTTCCTTCTTTGATTCCTCGTCGATCAGATCGAGCAGCTTTTCCGCCCGCTTGGCCGTGATGCCCGGCCCGGCCGGCATATAGGTTTTGCCGCCGGCCTCCGCGAAGATCTTCGCACCGTAGCCGCCCTGGTCGATCATCCGCTTGGGGTCGACAATAAAGTCGATCAACCACTGCCGGTCGGGCTGCCGCTCTGAAAGCCCTTTCAGATCCGGCCCCGTCAGCGGCCCGCCGCCAATCGTGTGGCAGGTGGCACAGTTGGTCTTGAAGTATTCGTCCGTGTCTTGAGCCTTTGCAGTGACGGCGGCTAAGCAAACGCAGGCCGTCGCCACAATCAATACCGCCGCCCGACGCCCCCGACGACCGCCAACTCGCCCGACAAGCACCCGAATGCCGAGACATTTTCCCCGCCGCTCCATACCGCTGGTCACTTTCCGCATGGTTCACCTCGCTTCGCCTGTTGCCGTCAATGGGATGACGCTACGGTTCAACATTGCACACTTCGTGCCATTTTTCACAAGCGACAAAAAATGGGCATAGCGATCCGAATCTGCATAAAAATGCAGCAAACGATTCGGTTGAGGTGTGCGATACCGCGCGCCAAAGAGCACACTTGCACACCGCTCAAGGCACAACGGCTCTGTCTCGAAACTGCCGTTCGACGATGAATGGCTGGCGGCCCAGAGGCTATGAGGTTTGCCTGGACAGCCTTGCCTGCCCTTGCTAGTCGGACGTAGACGGAAAGCGGAAAGCGGAGCATTTTTCCAATTTTCAATTCCCCCGACCTCGTATTGAAGCCGCCGTCGAGTGTCCGACCGATGCTAGTTACCGCCTTTCCCCGCCATGCCCGTCTCGCCGCGACATTAGGCGCCCGAGCGGGGGTTTGTTCTCCTGCGAGCTTTTCCGCCCAAATTATCCACAAGATGCTGGTTATCCCCAGAATGCTCGCCTATACTGGGCGGTTTGCCCGGCACTCACGATTCAACTCGCGTTACGTTCGGAACCGTCCCGGCCGCCGGCGCCGGAGTCGACCTGGCAAGAGGATTTTCTCTCCATGAAACTTCGCCATCGCGCTGCCCGTTCGCGCATCCGCCGCACCAAATCCTCCACCACCAAGCTTCGCCGACACATCGCTCCGCCCGAGGCGCTGGAAAAACGGCTGGTGCTCGACAGCACCGTGGTCTTTAACGAGATCATGTACCACCCGGCGGACGATCCCAATGATGGCCTGGAGTGGATCGAGCTGCACAATCAGATGGGCGTCGACATGGACGTCTCCGGCTGGCATATCGAGGGCGGCATTGATTTTTCGTTCCCGGACGGGACGATTGTGCCGGGCAAGGGCTATCTGGTCGTGGCGGCCAATCCTGAGGTGCTCCAGAACGAGACCGGCTTTGCCGACGCCATGGGTCCGTTCCTAGGCCGACTCAACAACGGCGGCGAGGAGCTGCGGCTGCTGAACGGCGCCGGCCGGCGGATGAGTGTCATTGACTATGATGACAACGGCGATTGGCCGGTCGCGCCCGACGGCGGCGGCGCGAGCCTGGCCAAGGCCAGTATCTTGACCAACAGCGAGGACGCCGAGAACTGGACGTTTAGCGATCAGATGGGCGGCACGCCGGGAGAGGCGAATTTTGTCGAAGGTGATGGACCGAAGATCATCACGTTTCTCTCCCGCGGCGCCGAAGCGAGCGTGCTGGTTCCGGACAGTGGCGATCTTGAAACGGCCTGGACCGAACCGGGTTTTGTCGAAGGCAACGCTTGGATCGACGGCGAGACGAGCATCGGATTCGGGATCGACGATCAACCCTCGGTCGGCCTGATCGGCTACTGGAATTTTGACGACAATCTGATCGACCAATCCGACAATAATAACAACGGAACGCTGCGCGGCGGCGCCTCGTACAGTTCTGATGTGCCAGCTACCTTGGGCGGCGGAAAGTCGATTCGATTCGACGGAGCGGGCGACGTCGTCGAGGTCAACGACGTGACGGTCCTTGATGGCGTCGCCGCGGCCACGTTTTCCGCCTGGATCAAGCCGGAGTCGTTCAGCACGGCCCAAGACGGCCGCAACATGATCGTCTCGAAGGACAACGCCTTTGAATTTGGTTTCCGCAATCAGCAGATGGTGCTGCGAATCAGCAACGGCACGCACACCGAAACCACGCCGCCGCCCACGCCGGCCGTCAGTACGGGCGTTTGGCACCACGTGGCCGCGGTTTATTCCGACGGCATGGTGACCTATTTCCTCGACGGCGAGCTGTTCGATGAGATCCCGCTGGGCGACAACACGGGCGATCCGTTCTCGATTAACGACACCCCGTCGACGCTGTTTTTTGGGAATCGCGAAGAGGGTAACAATAAACCGTTCGACGGCTTTCTCGATGAGCTGGCCATCTATAATTACGCCTTGGCGCCCAGTCAGATCGAGGCGCTGAGCGCCGGAGCCGATCCTACCGGGCTCGACGGGCCGACGACCGACATCGGTGATGACATGCAGGGGCAAAACGCCTCGGCGTTTGTTCGCCTGCCGTTTGTGGCGGTCGGCGTCGGAGCGCTCGATTCGCTCACGCTTTCGATGGCCTACAACGACGGATTCGTGGCCTATCTGAACGGAGATCTGGTGGCCAGCGCCAACGCGCCGGGTCTCGGCGGCAACCCCGGCACGCTGGCCTGGAATTCGTCGTCGACGGCGTCGCGCGGCGTGGCGGAGTCGCTCGATTTCGAGTCGTTCAGCATCAGTTCGTCGATCGGCAGTTTGCGCGATGGCCTGAACATCTTGGCGATTCACGGACTGAACTCCTCGGCCGGCGACAGCACGTTTCTGATCACGCCCCAACTGGTCGGCATCGAGTCGCTGGCCCCCGCGGTAAAGCTCAATGAAATCGCCGGAGTGGGCGACGCTGAATTTTTTGTCGAACTCGTCAACGACGGCGGTGGGCCGATCGACGTGGGCGGATACGTGCTTGTGGGCAGCGGACGCGGCGGCGGCGAATATGTGCTGCCGGCGCAGACGATTCCCGGCGGCGGGCTGCTGGTCGTAAGCGGCGACGATTTGGGATTTCGCCCGGCCGACAACGAGCGGCTGTTTCTCTATTCGGCCGGCAAGGGACGCCCGCTCGACGCCCGTGTGACGACGAATTCGCTGCGTGGGCGCAGCGACCAGCACGACGGGCGCTGGCTCTGGCCCGACGTGCCGACGCCCGCGGCAGCCAACAGTTTTGCCTTTCACGATGAGATTGTGATCAACGAGATCATGTATCACGCGCCGCCGCAGCTGCGCACCGATGCTCAGCCGTTTGCCAAAAACGAAGAAGAGTGGATCGAACTGTACAACCGCAGCGACGAAACCGTCGATTTGAGCGGCTGGCAATTGCGCGATGCGGTCGAATTTGAATTCGACGCCGGCACGACGCTCGGCGCGGGCGAGTATCTCGTCGTGGCCTGGGACGCCGTGGCGATGGCGGCCAAATTCCCCGGCATCGACGTCGCTGGTCAGTTCTCCGGCCGGCTGAGCAATTCGGACGAGCGCATCTTGCTGCGCGACGCCACCAAAAACCCGGCCGACGAGGTTCACTACTTCGAGCGCGGCAAATGGGCCGAATTTGCCGACGGTGGCGGGTCGAGCCTGGAGCTGCGCGATCCCGACTCCGACAACAGCCAGGGCGCCGCCTGGGCGGCCAGCGACGAGTCGGACGCTTCGGAGTGGATCGATTATTCATTCTCCGCCAGCGCCAGCGAGCCGATCTGTTGTGGCAATGAATTCCGCGAACTCGTCTTTGGCCTGCTCGACTCCGGTGAGTTCCTTATCGACAACGTCGTGGTCCGAGACGGCAACGGGCCCAACATGATTCAAAACGGCACGTTCCAGGGCGATGCGATCGGATCATCGCCGGCCAATTGGCGATTCAACGGAAACCACAGCGGCCGCATCGTGGCCGATCCGGAAAATGCTGCCAATCGGGTTCTGCACGTGGTGGCCAGCGGCGCGCACCAGCACGTCAACGACAACATCGATATCAACCTCACCTCGGCGGCAGATAACAGCACCCATACGATCTCGTTCCGCATCAAGTGGATCACCGGCAGCGCCCAGTTAAACAGCCGGCTGTTCTACACGCGGATGAGCAACACGGCGATCATGGAAGTGCCGACACACCTCGGCACGCCCGGCGCACAGAATTCGACGTTCGAGTCAAACATCGGTCCGACTTACACCGACTTTAGTCACTTTCCGCTGCTGCCGGCCAGCAATCAGCCGGTCACGGTCAGCGCCCGCCCGAGCGATCCGGACGGCGTGACTTCGATGAATTTATGGTGGAGCAATAACGGCGGGAATTGGAGCCGCGTGACGATGACCGACGCCGGCGGCGGGATGTTCATTGGGACAATTCCCGGCCAAAGCAACAGCACCCGCATTCAGTTTTACGTCGAGGGAGAAGACACGCTCGGCGCCCTCTCGACGTTTCCGGCGAGGGGACGAGACTCGCGGGCCATGTATCGGGTCGGGCCGGAGACCGCGCGGCCTATCGACACGTTCCGTATCGTGATGCTTAGTAGCGACGCAAGCGCGCTGGCCGGGGGCAATCGATATCAGCAGATGTCGAACCGCTTCGTCGGCACCACACTTATCGTCAACGGCGAGACCGCTTTCTACGACGTCGAAATTCGCATGGTTGGCAGCGGGTTCATTCGTCCCAGCAGCGGCTACAAGGTGAAGCTCGATCCCGAGCAGCGATTCTACGGCGTCCACGACTCGTTGCGATTCGACTCTAACGGCACCTCCGAGATCGTCTACAAACAGATGGTCAACCGGGCCGGCGGCAGCAGCGTGAGCCTGTACGACGACGTAAGCTACCTCGCCTCCGGATCGCTGCCGGTGACCAATCGGAACATTCTATTGAATCTGGCGCGTTACGAAGACGTTTTTCTCGACGAGCAGTTTGAAAACGGTAGCGACGGCACCAAGTTTGAATTGGACGACATCACCCGCCCGAGCGGCACCGGCGCCGGCGGATTCCATACCGGCCGCAGCATGGCCGCCATGGACGTTCGCAATGCGGGATCGAATCCCGAGGTCTACCGCGGTCAATTGCTCATCAAGAATAATCGTGCGAAGGACAATCTGGCGGCGATGGCCGCCTTCTCTCAGGCGATTCACCAAAGCGGTTCGTTTGTCGGCTCGGCTCTCGATCTGGCCACACAGGAGGTGTTGGACGTCGATCTTTGGATGCGTCACTACGCCACGCAGGCCTTCCTCGGCAACTGGGACTCCTACGGCTTCGGCCGGCCCAAGAACATTCGTATTTACGTACGGCCGGAAGACGGGAAGATCATTCCCATGTACTGGGACGCCGACCTGGCCAACCTCTCTTCGCAGGCGTTGATATTCAACGGCGGGGCGACGCGACTGGACGAGATTCGCAACATCCCGTCGAACACCCGGCTGTTCTGGGGGCACATGCTCGACCTGATCGACCGCGCGTTCAACGTGCAGTATGCCTCGGCCTGGAACGCGCGTTTCGGTGCGCTGGGAGCCGGCGGCATCAACATTACGGGTAACAATTCCGTTCAAGTTCAAGTCAGCCGGGCCGAGAGCCAGGCGCGATCGGCGATTCCCGAGATCGATTTTACGATCACCACCAACCGCGGCAATCCGTTTTCGACCAACAATGCGTCGGCCACGATTCGTGGCGACGGTTGGATTGATGTCCGAGAGATTCGCCTGGCCGGCAGCGAAGATCCGCTGGAGGTGAAATGGACGGATAACAACAGTTGGCAGATCGTCATGCCGTTGGCCGAGGGCGCCAATGAACTGAACTTCGAGGCCTATAACTTCCGCGGCGAACTTATTGCCACCGACAGCATCACCGTCACCAGCACGTCCGACTCTCCGCGCGTCGCCGACGTGCTGCGCATCAGCGAATTGATGTATAACCCGCACGATCCGCCGGCCGCCTCGCCGCTCGACAACGACCAGTTTGAATTCATCGAACTGGTCAACACGGGCAGCGAATCGATCGACCTGCGGGGCGTCGAATTCACCAACGGAGTCTCGTTCGCCTTCCGCGGCAGCAACGTCACAACGCTGGGCGCCGGCGAGCACGTCGTCGTGGTTCGCAATCTCGAAGCCTTCAACGAACGCTACAACGTCGCCGGCACGAAAATCGCCGGCGTCTACGAAGGCGCCCTGAACAACGGCGGCGAACGCCTGACGCTTGAAGATTCGTTCGGAACCACCATCGTCTCGACCCGCTACAACGACAGCGGCGTCTGGCCCGGGCGTCCCGACGGCGGTGGCAGTTCGCTGGAAATCGTCGATTCGTCGGGCGATTACGAGGACGGCCGTAATTGGCGTGCCAGTAGCGAATACGGCGGCTCGCCGGGAGTCGCGGGCAGCGGGCCGATCAGCAGCGTGGTGATCAACGAAGTCGTCAGCCACACCGACCCTCCGCTGACCGACACGATCGAACTGTTCAATCCCACCGGCCAATCGATCGACCTCGGCGGCTGGTTCCTCAGCGATACGAACAACAACTACAAAAAGTTCCGCATTCCCAACGGCACGCTGCTCGGGCCGGGCGAGTATCTGTTCTACGACGAGACGCACTTCAACCCGACCGGGCTCGATTTGGA
>JADFKK010000303.1 GCA_022564995.1 Planctomycetota bacterium
CTCACGGGGCTTCGACCGCCGGGTCGCCCCGACACCCGCCCGATCGGCTACATGGCGAACGAGCAATTACCAAAGTCAGTACCTTTCAACTAACAAGATCAACCAGACTTAACCTGGCGCACCGAATCACGCGAATTTACGCGAATCGTGCGACGTTGATTGGCAGTACGATATTCGACTCAGCGCATCCGTATCAACACGCTTTTCGGTGACCAAGTGGTACATTCGCGTAGATTCGTGTAATTCGCGGGCAGTTTTTTTAGGACCAAGTCGATTCGTGTTGCCTCGTAGGTTGCGGCCAGCGTGTTGATCTCAAGAATCCCATCGGCCCAAGTGGCGCTGTTCAACTACGCGCCGGGCTAAATTAGCCCACAGGAGAAAACACTGTGTCCTCACACTCAGTCCCCAGCGACACCTTGGAAGAACCGATCTTGGCGGAGTTGGTCGATTTCAGCCATGCGGATGAGGACTCACTCGTCGTTGCCGAGGGCAGCGTCGCCACGCTGGCTCCCCCGCAACTGCCCCTTGAAGATGAAGCATCGGACGACTCTGAGGGGACTCCCGTCGAAGGTCCGCTGTGCGAAAAATGCGGCGCCGGGCCGGTTGACCTCGAAACCTGGTGCAGGCAATGTGGCTATTATCCTCGCCTGGGTTCCTGCATCGATATTGAGGCCGAGCGCGAAATCGAAGGTTTCAAAGCGACGGCCTACACCGAGCCGGTGCCGTTTTGGAAGCTGGTTCCGGCTTGGGCCTGGAAGCTCGCGGCGGCCTTGGTCGGCGTGATCGCCTTCAGCATCGTCGGCCGCCTCATCACGCCAGCCCAAAGCGGCCCACGGGCACTTTGGGCGTTCGCACAGTTCCTCGTCGCTTTCCTGGTATTTGCGGCAGCGCACGTTTGGGCTTTCGTCAAGGCATCGATGATCGACAGCCGCCTGGGCGGTATGGACATGCTGACGAAACCGCTGGCCATCTGGGGGCCGACCATCGGCGAGCTGCCCGAGAGCGAGCGGCGGCTCATCCTGGGCAGCGGCGGATTCACGGGCCTGCTGTGCGCCTTCTTGGTCGTTGGCGGCATGGATTACGACCGGCTGTTCGACTGGGGCATCGAACCGCCACCGCCGAAGAAGAGCAAAGGCTTGTCCGGCGCAAACGCCGGGGGAGGCGGCAGCGAGGATGACGGGCCCACGGTCAACGACGTCGGCAGTGGTTCAGGAGCCGGCACGGAGGAAGAAGATACCGGAACGGGGAAAACCGACGCCGACGCAGGGGGCGCCGAGTCGAAAGAGGACAAGTTGCGGCCGAAAAAAATCGACTGCGTCGTGATTGGCTACTTGCCCAACGAAAAATCTCCCGAAAAGTTTGACGCCTTGGTGCTCGCCGCCAATGTTCGGGGACGGCTGCGCGCCGTGGGGATCGTTCGACGTGGAGTACCCGACGAAATGCGTGCCGAAATCACGTCTCGCTTCAGCGAGCTTCGCTGCCCACGGCCGATCGTCCCCTGTCACCTGCCCAAAGCCATCTGGCTGAAGGACGGAGTCCGCTGCCGAGTCCGATTCGCCAAGTGGGTGCAGCGAAAGACCATTCGCAATGTGCGTTTTGACGCGCTTCTTGTCGACGAATCGTAGCAGCAGATGCCCAACATCTTTTGTAGGAGGCGGCTTTTTCAATCGGCCGATAAACGCCTGTTGAAAAAGCCCTAATCCTAGCCCGAAGCGTGAGCGAGGGAGCGCTAGAAGAGTGTTTTCTGTCCCTCGCTCACGCTTTTTGAAGTTGCGCGTTTTTAGTCCCGGAGGGACGACATCGAATAGCCTCACGGCGCCAGCCCCAGGGATAATGTCGATTTTCCAGCGGAAAGCCCCTGAGGGGCGACACCGTGCGACGTCATCCGATGTCGCCCCTTCGGGGCTTTCAGAACTTAATTCGACCACGATTTCCTGGGGCTCACGCCCCAGGCTATTCGGTGTCGCCGCTCCGCGGCTGTTTTGCGCAACTTCGATTTCGGGCCGCCTCGAAGCGAAAATCAAAATCAAAGCGTATTGATCGTGTTGCAATTCGATTCGATTTGACTATGATTAGGGGAGGTCACCGGCGTGGGGGCAGGCAATTGGACCGCTCGCAGACGGTTCCTCTTTTCGGCAGTCTTTTCTCCAGTTCACCGATTTGACAACCCGATTCGACAACGATGTTGAATACAACGACGAATTTTCCGCCGGTCGAATCGGCCGACACCGAAGGTTTGCTGCTCTTCGGTGGCGAGTTGAGCCCGGAGTGGATTCTCGACGCCTACCGGCACGCAATCTTCCCCTGGCCCGTCTTCGACGACGTCGAGCTGATGGCCTGGTGGTCGCCCGATCCGCGGGCAGTGATCGAGTTGGATCAGTTGCACATTTCGCGTCGTCTGCGCCGCACGCTCGCCAGCGGCAAGTTCGAGGTCACGGTCGACCGCGACTTCGCCGGCGTGATTCACGGTTGTGCCACGGCCGTGGATCGGGAAGAGGCAACTTGGCTAACGCCGGAGATGATCCTGGCCTACGAGCGATTGCACGAGTTGGGCTACGCCCACAGCGTCGAAGTTTGGCACGCAGGCCAACTCGCCGGCGGCATCTACGGGGTTGCTTTGGGGTCGTTCTTCTCGGCCGAATCGATGTTCTATCGGGTTCGCGACGCCTCGAAAGTCGCGCTCGTGCATCTGGTCGAACGGCTGCGGCTGCGCGGCTACGAACTGCTCGACATCCAGCAACTAACCGACCACACCGCGAGCATGGGCGCGACCGAAATTCCCCGAGATCAATACCAGCAGCGTCTGGCCCAGGCCATCAGTCCCCACGTCAGCTTCGCCACCGGGCTGGAAAGCCTGGTTTGAACGGCGCGTTATGGCGAGCCGCGAGCGTTAGCTCGGAGGTAGTTCCTCTATACGTCGTGAGGCGCACAATCGCTTGTGGACTTACCGGCGGCCGTTAGGCCGCTGGTAATTCGTCCTTCGGTTTTGAACTATCTGCATGCGGATGTATCACCCCCGAGCTAACGCCCGGGGCTCGCCTCGGATCGGTTCATCGAGATATGGAAGATCGTGTTTCTCGGGAGCATTCCGCCATCGACGTTCCTGATCTGACCAACGAAGAACTCCAGCGCTACGATCGCCAGATCGGCCCGGGCGTGCTTTCGGTCGAGGGGCAGCGGCGGCTCAAGGGGGCCACGGCGCTGGTCACTCGGGTTGGCGGGATGGGCGGGCCGGCGGCCCAATCGCTGGTGATGGCCGGCGTGGGAAGGGTGATTATCGCCCACGGCGGAGAGATGATCTCGGCCGATCTGAATCGTCAGGTGCTCGGCTCGGAAGAGGTGTTGGGCAAGCCGCGGGCGGAGCACTTCGCCGCCTATCTGCGGACGATGAATCGCTTTGTTACGGTCGAGGCGATCGACCACGAGCCGGACGACCGCGAGGCGGCTGAGTTGGCAAATCGCTGTGACGTAATTCTGGCCTGTCCACCGAACTTCACCGAACGGCTACGATTGAATCGGGCTGCTGTCGAGTCCGGCACCCCGTTTATCGACGCCGCCCAATGGGGCATGACCGGGTCACTCATTGTCGTTCGCCCGGGTGAGACGGCCTGTTTGCAGTGTGTTTACCCCGAGGAGCCGCCGTTCGAGGAGTTTTTTCCGGTCCTCGGCGCGATCTCGATGGCGACCGGGGCGTTGGCGGCGCTGGAGGCGATCAAAATTCTCTCTGGCGCCGGCACGCCACAATACGGTAAGATGCTGATGGTCGATGGTTTCCACGGCCGCACAACGTCGCTGGAGCTGCGCCGCGACCCGAACTGTCCGTGCTGTGGCGGCATGGTATCAACGAAGTGAGCAACTTTTCCCCGGTCGCGAGAACACGACATGAAGTTACGCATCGCCGTCACCGGTCGCAGCTATCATCAGGCCGACGTGCTGCCGGGCGAGTTGACGCTGGCCGAGGGAGCGACGCTCGTCGATGCGATTCGCCAGATTGCCGGCTTGCTGCCAGATCAACAGACCTTGCCGCCCGCCTGTCTCGTCTCACTCGCCGGCCGCCATCTCGGCACGCTGGGGAGCTACGAAAACGCCAAATTGCACGATGGCGACGAACTGGTGCTGATCGCGCCGGTCGCGGGCGGGTAGCCTCGAAGTTATTCGCTCTTCGCCGTTTCGGCCGGCTGCGGTTTCCGATAGACCCGCCGAATCGTGATTCTGTTTCCCCGGCGATGTTGTTTCTGCAACAGCGTTTCGCCGTATTCCTTAATCAAGATATCCTCGACGATCGCCGTGCCGTGCGGCAATTGATCCTGTGGTGACAAGTCCATCAGCGACTTGAGATGCGCAACGACCTCGTGGCACTTCTTGGGGTTACGCAATTGTTCCAGCAACTCTTCCTTGCGATCTTCACGGCTTTTCATAATGCTCCCCCCAGAGATACCATTCCGCGAGCAAACGCACGCAGCCCCGATAGATCATCGGCAAATCCGCCCAGCAGGATTGAGCGACTTCTCCCCCTTTCCATAAAGCCGCGACCGCTGGTCGCGCCACGCAATTCGCGGCGATTTCCTTCGCGAGGGCCAGTTCAGGCGCCGCGGCAAGCCAGCGGCCTACTTTTGCTCCGGAAAATCTTTTTCGTATCGCTTCCTTAACTTTTCCGCATCGGCCGGCACGACATACATCTTGCCGTGGATTTTCTTGGTCTCGCCGGCTTTGAGGCCGCCGATGCGGAAGTCGGAGTGCATGCAGGCGATGACGCCTTGGAAGATTTCCTGATACGGCTCCCAGGCGATGCCGAGGATCAGCTTCTCGTCGGCCGAGTAACAGCCGGTCAGGCCATTGGACGGAACCAGCTTGCTCAGCGGCCGAGGATTCACGTCGTTGCGGTTGACGCCTTTGGGCACGTAGACCTGCCCAGGAATGTAACGGGCCTTGTCCGCCCAGGGCTTGGTCGGCAGTCGGGTCAGCTTGCCGTCGAGATAAATGAAGCACTTGCGGATGTACTTGGGATACAGCACGCGGGCATCGGCCGACCCGGCGCCGGTGAACTTTCCGACCCGGGTACACGGCTGAGCCCAATCGACGAGAGAATCTTTCTTGGTCGGGTTGGTGGCGACGAGGCGAAAGTCGAGCTCGTCGCGGCCGACGGTAATTACGTGCGAGACGATTACCCCGTCGGCCAGCTCGCTGCGGAGCTTAATCGTGCGGCCGTCGTCGCTGACGGAGACCAACTGCGTGCGATGTGGAATGACGGTCTTGCCCCAGTCGCGGTCCGTCGAGCCGGGTCGGCAAAACGCCTCGATGTAATTCGTGCGAATACCCTCTTCCGGCAAGCCGGGCCCTTTGATCGTCAGATAGTTCTTGCTCCAGGTGGCGGTCAGGCCGGGCGAGTTTTTTTCGGCGGCTGAAGCGGGCGCCGGGATCAAACAGGCGAAGGCGAAGAGGGCGACGAACAAGTTCCGAGGGGATGAGGTGCGCATGATCGAACGGTTCCTTGGAGTCAATTGGTAGCCGGATTCGCAAGAATTCTACTGCTGATGAAAATGGCACATTTTCGTTTAACGGCAAGCCGCAGGCGACTGCGTTTTGAATAGACGCTTGGCTTAGAAACGCAGTCGCCTGCGGCTTGCCGTTAAACGAGCCATTCATAACCGTGCGACAGGTGGCTCCCGGCGCTTACTTCGGTGCCAATGTGCAGACAATCCGTCGGCCGTGTTGCGAGGGTGACAGCTCGATCTTCGCGACGTCTTCGAGCTGACTGATCATCCGCTCCAGCACCTTGCGGCCCTCATCGACGTGGACAATCTCTCGGCCGCGGAAGACGACCGAAATGGTCACCTTGTCGTTGTGTTCGAGGAACTCCTTGGCCCGTTTTACTTTGAAGTCGACGTCGTGCGTGCCGGTCTTGGGCCGTAGGCGGATTTCCTTGGTCTTCGTGTGATGGACGTGCCCCTTGGTCTTCCGCTTTTTCTGCTGATACTTGAACTTGCCGTAATCCATGATCCGGCAGACGGGAGGGCGCTCGTCGGGGGCCACTTCGACCAAATCCATGCCGACTTCTCGGGCCTTGTTCAGCGCCTCCTCGGTCGGAATGATTCCCAGCGGCTCTCCCTCATGCGAAATGGTGCGAACGGGCGTAATACGAATCTGCTCGTTCATCCGGTGTTGTTTTTCGATGGCTTCCACCTCCTTTGTTGGACTGCGAAACGGAAAAATACGATGCGGGCGGAGGCGTTCTTGAGCACCGCCCCTTTACATTGAAAGTATTGGCGACGAAAAGGTCGCGCGTCAAGCGCTTTGCGGCAAAAATTGGGGCCAATCTAGGCTCTGTCTCAAAACGGGGCAAATTCGCGATTCTCATCAGCCGCGGGGCGCTAGCCCCCGGTTCCTGCTGCGACCTGTAGGAACCGGGGGCTAGCGCCCCGCGGCTGATGTTTTGAGTCGCAGCCTAATACTCATGCCCGCCGCCCCGTTCGGCCAGATCGACCGTTGTTTCGGCAATCTGCCTTACCCGGCGAGAGGCAATCTCCTCGCGGAGCCGCTCGAGCGCCTCGTCGAGGCTCATGGCCCCCAGATCCCCGTCAAGCCGGTCTCGCAGCGAAACGGTGCCCTGCTCGGCGTCGCGGGGGCCAACGATGCACAAATACGGGATCTTCTCCATCCCGCCGTCGCGGATCTTCGCACCGAGCTTTTCCGGGCGATAATCACCCGTAACTCGCAGCCCGGCCTCCGTCAGAGCGGTCTCGATCTGGCGGCCATACTCCTCGGATTTCTCGCTGACGGTGAGCACGCGGATCTGTTCGGGGGCCAGCCAGAGCGGAAAGGCCCCTTCAAAATGCTCGATTAACATGGCGATGAATCGCTCCATCGAGCCCAGCGGAGCGCGGTGGATCATCACCGGCTGGTGCGATTTGTTGTCGGCGCCCGTGTATTCCAAGGCGAATCGCTCTTTGCTGGGCAGGTTGTAATCGAGCTGCACCGTGCCGAGTTGCCATTCCCGCCCAATGCAGTCGGCCACCACAAAGTCAGCTTTCGGACCGTAAAAGGCCGCCTCGCCCCGTTCGATTTCAAGATTCGGCAGGTCGATCTCTCGGCAAACCTGCTCCAGGGCCGCTTCCGCCCGATTCCAAACGTCTTCGTCGCCGACGTATTTGTCGCTCTGTGGATCGCGAAAACCGAGCCGCACACGGTAATTATCGAGCGCCAGCGATTTGAGAATCGATTGGGTCATCTCCAGACAGCTACGAAACTCCTCCGCCACCTGCTCTTCGGTGCAGAAAATGTGGGCATCGTCCTGCGTGAAGCCGCGCACCCGGGTCATGCCCGACAGCTCGCCCGATTGCTCGTAGCGGTAGACGGTGCCGAATTCAGCCAGCCTCACCGGCAGATCGCGATAGCTGCGGGGCTTCGACTTATAGATCATGATGTGATGCGGACAGTTCATCGGCTTGAGCAGATATTTTTCGTTCTCGTCCATCACAATCGGGGCAAACTGGCTGTCGCTGTAATAGGGGTAATGGCCGGAGATTTCGTATAGTTCGACCCGGCCGATCGCGGGCGTATAGACCGCGTCGTATTTGCGGCGCCTAAGTTCGGTGCGGATGTAATCCTCCAGCAGGCCGCGGATGACGGCCCCCTTGGGCAGCCAGAGGATCAGCCCGGCACCGACCAGCGGGTCGATCGTGAACAGTTCCAGCCGCTTGCCGAGTACGCGATGGTCGCGGCGTTTGGCCTCCTCGACCAGCTTGAGGTGTGCTGCGAGGGCCTTTTTGTCGAAAAACGCGGTTCCGTACAGCCGCTGCAACTGCTGGCGCGAGGCATCGCCCCGCCAGTAGGCCCCGGCCACCGAGAGCAGCTTGCAGGCGCCGATGGCCCCGGCAGCGGGCACGTGCGGGCCGCGACAAAGATCGATGAACTCGCCCTGGCGGTAGAACGAAAGCGTGTCGTGTTCGGCTAATCCGTCCTCGATATGCTCGACCTTGAGCGGCTGGCCCATGTCGCGGCAGATGGTCAGGGCTTCTTCGCGGGATCGATCGAGCCGCTCGAAGGGCTCGTTGAGCTTGATGATCTTGGCCATTTCCTTCTCGATGGCCGGAAAATCGTCCTCGGTGATCGGCTGCTCGGTCTGAAAATCGTAGTAAAAGCCGTTTTCGGTCGTCGGGCCGAAAGCCAGCTTCACCCCGTCGAACAGCCGCATCACGGCCCGGGCCATCACATGGGCGCACGAATGGCGCATCACATCGAGCGCTTCGGGGTCTTTTTTTGTGAGAAACCGCAGCGAAAGCTCACCGTCGGCCGGCAGCAACGTGTCGGCGCCGACGATCGTCTCGTCAATCTGCGCGGCCAGAGCGGCCTTGGCCAGCCCCGGGCCGATATCGGCCGCCACGTCGATTGCCCGAACTGGGGCGCTGTATTCCTTGATTGACCCGTCGGGCAACTTGACCTTGAGCATAGGAGAGGCATTTCCGAGAAAAACGAACCGACCCGCACGACAGCCCGACGCCGGCACAAAGGACGTCGGCAGTGAATAGAACCGCCGCGGGCGAAACTTCCTGCGAAGTATAGCGCACCTGACACATCCGGCAAGGAGGATTTGGGATTTAGGATTTAGGATTTTCCATGCCACTGACCGCCAACAGCTACCCCGCTGCCCAAGGCCCGCATCCCAGCGCGACCACTGGTCGCGGCTTTACAAATCCCAAATCCCAAATCCCAAATCCCAAATCCCAAATCCCAAATCCCAAATCCCGCCCCCTACTTGACGAGGGCTGCCCGCGTCCATTATCAATGGTCAGCCAAAAACAAGGGGCGATTAGCTCAGTTGGCTAGAGCACTAGCTCGACAAGCTAGGGGTCACTGGTTCAAGCCCAGTATCGCCCATTTCAAACTACCCCGCCAAAGTGGCGGGTTGCTTTTCCATTGGAAATCGGCCAATGTCCTCTTTCTGTGCTGTTCGTCTTGCGGTTCAAACCGCACCGCAGCGATGATTCGCCTCAGCCCGCCGCCGCTTCGTGGGGAATTCGTAGCGGGCGATGGCGCTCGTGCGTGAGGCGAATCGCTGCCGGTATCCGCTCCTTTGAGGTTCCGTAAAATTGCACGGCCCGATCGTGGGGATAAATTATTCTGAACAAAATCATTGCTTCGTAGGAAAAACCGATTACCATAAGGGAAGAACTTACAAATCGCACAAACGGCCCGTTTCGCATAAACGGTCTGTTGTGCATAAGTGACACTATCGATCTCATCGCTCGATATTCCCTTCTCCGGAGAATCTTGTCGTGAAGTTGCCATTCAATAAATTGTGCCGTGGCCGTTCGGATTTCGCGCTCCGCAACTCCTCCTCTTATTACCGTCGGCTGCCGCTCGAGCCGCTGGAAGAGCGCCGGCTGTTGGCCGCCGGAGAGTTCCTTGGCCCGAACCTGATCTTTAACGGCAGCTTCGATGCCGACGAAGGTGGCTCGGACGACTTGGCGGGGTGGATAACCGCCAACGGCGGCGTCCAATGGGAAATAGAAGGCGGCGATGGCGTGGCGCGCGTTACCAGCCTCCACAGCGGCACGCCTATCGATCCGAATCTTCCCACTGGCAAGCCGGCGGCCAAGATTCGTCAGGGAGTCCTCGTATCGCCCAACACGACGTACCGGCTTGAATTTGACATCAACACGCGCCAGGCCACCACGGCCACCTCCTCGACCGACATTAAGCTGCAGGTCTTCGAAGGTGACCCGAACGACTCCGTCAGCTTTTTGTTCGATCGGGTATATCGGGACATCGACAATGGACGTCAGTTCGTCGAAATCGTCACGGGTGCGAACGTGGACGATGACACGATCACCTTCCAGTTCATTGCCAGTCGGACGAATCGCGACTTCACGATCGACAACGTCTCGATGCGCGAGTTGATCGACGTTCCGATCGACGGCGGCCTGGGCCCCGAGATTCTCATCAACGGCACGTTCGATCAGGCAGATCAACTGTCGAGTTGGGAGTTTGCCAACGGCGGCGTCGATTGGGTGTTGGAAAGCTCCCCAGACGACGGCGCAGCCCGCATCACCAGCGAAAACACAGACCCCGATGTTCCTCCCGGTACGATCGCCGCCAAGATTCGGCAAGGATTCTCCACGGAACCGGAAACCACCTACCAGCTCGAGTTCGACCTCGTCTCGCGTCAGTTATCTGGCCAAACTCGATCCGACGTCAAACTTCAGCTATTCAAAGGTAGCCAGGCGAACAGTTTTTGGTTTGATGAGGTTTTTAGCCAGTCCGCCAACATCCATTATGTCGTTCCGTTCACCACGGAAGCGGGTGACGACGCGATCACCGTGCAGTGGATTGCCAACCGCACGGCCCGCAGTTTCAAAATCGACAATGTCTCGGTGCGCGAGGCCATCAGCATCCCGCGCGAAGTCGGCGTGGAGCTATTGGCCAACGGCTCATTCGACGTGGTCGGCGTCCTTGCCGGTTGGACCGCCAGTGGCGATCCCGGCACGGTGACCTGGGACAACGGCGCCGCGCGGGTCAATGGCACCACGGGCGATGCGTCCATCGAACAGACGATTCGCACGGTTAAGAACGCCATCCATCTCGTCTCCTTTGAGTTGAACGTTGCCACGGGCCAAGCCCGCGTGCAGGTTCTCGATGGTACAGGAGGCATTCTCGCCAGCGACTCTTTAGGTAGCGGACAACATAGCTTCGTGGTCACCTCGACCGACAAGATTCTGACGGTGCGTGCCCAGGCGAGCGCGGGCGGCAACTTTACGATTGATGACGTCTCGATTCAGATTACCGAATTACCGCCCGATCCGAACATCGGCAATTTCATCATCAACGGCTCGTTCGACGAGGACGGCGGCGGATCGAACAACTTGGCAAATTGGGAGTTTCCCAACGGCGGCGTCCGGTGGGAGCTCGATGGCCCTCCGTTTCAGCCGCAGATCATTCCGGACGACGGCGTGGCGCGCATCACGAGCGTCCACCCCGGCACGCTCATCGACCCGAACACACCCGATGGGGCCGCGGCCGCGAAAATTCGACAGGTTGTTCAAGTCAAAACCAACACGACGTACCGACTGGAATTCGACATCATTTCGAGGCTTGTGGTCACGGAAATTTCCACGACCAGCATCAAGCTCCAGGTGTTCCGCGCAGGCACGACATCGCCCTTGCTGCTTGCTGTGACCCTGGACAAGAACGACAACGGCCATCAGGCGTT
>JADFKK010000304.1 GCA_022564995.1 Planctomycetota bacterium
TGCGTGCTTCGTATTTCGCTTCCATGCCCAAGCTCCTTCCATGAAACGGCCGTTTGCCAACAAACACGGAAGGTGCTAATACGACAATACTTGCGTCACGTCAATTGAAATCAAACAGTCGAACTAGCCGCCTTGCGGCTGATTGACCAACTGTTTTCGTGTCGCCGACTCAACGCAGGAACGGCAGGAGTTTTTCCAAAAAGGTCTCGTCTTCTTCTGCATCTTCTTTCTTGGCCGTCTTTCGCGGTCTCGCCGGCGGCGGGTCTCGTCGGGCGATCGGCGCCGGTTCGATGATCAGCGAGTGTTCGAGAAACTGCGGCCAGTAACCCTCCAGAGCCCGCACGCAATCGCCGAATTTCTTGTCTTGAAGATCCTGATGCGCCAAGGCCACGGTCTTTTGCAGCATGACGTGCTCGTCCTTCGAGAGCGCCAGCAGGATCTGGCAATCGTCGATCGTGACTTCGCCGGCGCCCAGCAGATCGAGTCGCAGCCGAAAATCGTCGCGCCCTGTCTTGGGAAGATCGTCGAGCTTGAGCACGTAACGTCCCCATGTTGAATCGACGGGCCGAATCGGGCTGCCCGGTCCGAATTCGGCGAAGCGGCGGAAGGGACGTCCTTGAGCCGTTCCCTCCAAAGCCAACCGCAGGCGCGGCTGCTTGGCGCCTCGATCGATTCGCAGCCAAACCGAGACCCAAAGCTGCCCGGCCGGCGGCGGTGAAAACGGCCGGCTGACAAGCGAGGCCCCGTCGCCGGCGGAAGACAATCGGGCGGCGCTCTTGCCGCTGTGTGGATCGCGGCCGTCGATGACCAGTTTCGCACCGGGATCGCGGAGAACTTGCCAGGCCGCGGCGCGACCCGTGCGGTCGATCTTTTCGAATCCGCTGTTGGCGACCAGCTTGATCGGCAGCGGCTGTTTCAGTCGGTTCAGCCGGCCCATCACGAGCTTGCGAATGCCATCGTTCAGGCGGGCCTCGAACTGGCGGGATACCGTCACGCGGGCTCCGCCGAGGCCGACGCCCGGTGCCGAAAACGTCGCCCCGACCAGATCATAGGCGTCCAGCTCGACGGTCCACGACGTCGAACGTCCCCGACGGTCCAGCCGATCGATGCGGCGGTCCGAAAGGCTCTTTACGCGGCAGTTGGCGGGAGCATCTACGTCCAGGCTAATTCGCACGGGCGCCGCCGAATCGTTGACCAGATAGACGTAAGTCTGAGCGCCGTCACTGTAGGTCCGCACCGTCACGGGCTGTCCAACTTCGGGCACGGTCTCGAAACGGACCGCTGGCAGCCGGCGATAAACGGCCATGAAGCCCTTGGTCGATTCCTCTTGGCCCAGCGGTAACATCCAGCCGCCACGCACCAAGGCCTGGGCATCGAGCGCCGCCAAATGGTGAATCAACTGCCGACGGTTTTCGGCGCCCGACGGCGACGCTTGAGCCGCCAGCCAGGTGAAGGTGTTTTTTCGGCCGAACGGGCCCTTGGAGTCGAACGACTCCAGTCGGGTGCGTCGCGGCAGGTGGTGAATCAGGCTGCCAGAGACGTTGAGCCGCGCGAATTTCACGTCGATCCGCGGAGATTGGTTGACGGCGCGCTCGACGGCTTGAGTTGCGGCCGATCCGTCGGTCGAATTCCAATGTGGCCGCAGGAGGACAATCTCTCCCTGCCCACGATACAGGTTACAGTCGATTCCGACCTCAAGCAGGGCGTCGTCGAGCTTCATCTGTCGCGGCAAAGTCGGCGCTAGCCGCCCTCGCAGTTGTGGATCGTCGAACATGTTGGCGCCGGCCAAATAGAGCTTGGCGCCCGGCGGCAAGATCCGCTGCATTTGGCGATAAAAGTCCCGCATTTTTAACGCCCGCCAGGCGAGCCAGACTTTTTTTCCCTTGACCGAGTTGATGTACCTGGCCCTCGCGGCGAAACGATCTGCTGCCCCTAGGCCGATGCTGACTCGCTCGTCCTTTTCAAATTGGCCGAACGTCACGTCATCCAATCCCCAGGCAGCAGAGGGCAACTGCGCGAACCCATCGGCGGAAAGCTGAATCGCCACGCCGCCCAGCGACGGGTGGTCGGCGTATCGCTGGACCAATTCGTGGACCACTCGCAGCATGGCTTCCTGAACGTGGCGATTGAGCGGATTGTAATACGGAGCGTGACCCTCACGAGGACGATGGCTGGCCGAGTAGGGCCGGCCATTGCCGCCGATCAACTCGATTCCATCGTGGCCGAATCGCCGCTGGCGTAGTCGGGCTTCCAACTCCGGAAGCGGCGTTGAGAATTGCAGCGTGGGAATCAACCGCAAATCGTTTCGGTCGAACATCCGCAACAGCATTTCCAACACATCTTTGCGCAGCGGGTCTTGTCCGTTGGCAAGAAATACGCCCGTATCATACTTGGGTGTCGGCTGCAAAATATCACTCGGGTAGATCGTGGATCCGTCGGCTAAAACGGAGAGCATCAGTCCGTTGTACCCGACGTGCCCCAGGTACTCGACCAATCGCGATCCGCCCTGATAAAAGGTGTTCCAATCGTCGAGGCTCCGCTGGCTCGGTTCGTCGAACACTTGCGGCGCGGAAAAATTTTCGCCGAACAGCGGTTTTTCGTAATATCCGGCCAGCAGGCGAGTTCGCTGCCGATCTGCGAAGGTTGCCGGTCGAACGCCCAGCGGAACCATCCGCGGCAAATAACCGACCCTGCTCGCGCCGATCCCAAATGTTCCGGCAACGCGCTTGGGCCCCAGCAGGCGAATCTTTCCGAAGCGGGCCGGGTCGGTCTCGCTCTGGTTGGTCAACAACACCCACGGTGTCTTAGTGCGGGGCCAAATGATCAGGCGGTGTTTGAGCATTTTGGCCGGGCCGGCCAGCGCGCGTCGCTGATGTACGGCCGAATCGACGCCGATCGGAGTTATCTTGCCGGCGGCGTTTGGTTCGATGATGCTCACGCCCAGCTTGAGCGACCCGTCGCTGGGATATTCGATCTCCAGCACATGCGGCTGACCCGGCGCATCGAGCCGCAGCGGATAGGCCCGCCAGCTTATGCCTTCCTGCGAGTTGGGCGGGCCAAGTTCGACCATCTTGCCCAGCGCGGGGTGATCGATGAAGCTCGCCTCGCCGTTGCTCGGCGGCTCTTTTGCCAGGCCGGGAAACTTTCGCACATCGGGCAGCTTGCCGAATCCTCGCCACCAGCCGGTGTCGGTCGGGTCGATTTCCTGCATCAAATCGTTCGGTGGGCTGGCCCCGGGAAGCTTCGCTCGAAGCCGCGGACGGCCATCCAAAACAACCAACTGAATGGTGCGCTCGGCAACCGTTTTCCAAAGCCGAATGGCGTTTTGGCGTTCCGCGGTTACCACGAGATCGTAAACCCCTTCGGCCGTGGGAAGATTCTGATCGACCGTAAGTGACTCGGGGATCTCGTCGGTGGCAACGCTGCGGACGGCGTTCTCTTGCTCCCAAATTTCCTTTCCCGATCGATGTTTTCGTAGCACGCTTCGCACCCGCAGGCTGGTTCCCTTGGGAAGCCCCAGTAGATGCGGCTCGATGTCGAGACGCAGCTTTTCTCCCGTGGCGAACACCAGAGAAGACCGCCGCGTGCGCACGCGAAGCTGGTCACCCGGAGCGCGCCGCGCCAAGAGCCAGTTACGATTCGCGTCTTTTTCGGTTTCATGGCGCCGGCGAATCAGATCGGCCAGCTTGAAGTCGACGGCGTGTGTGTCTCGTTTTTCTCCGCGGGTGAACAGTTCGATGGAGAGCAGCGTATCAAGCGGCGCGGTGATGGAAAAATCGACGCCGTCGAAGGTGTGCGGACCGCGTTGGTCAACGAAGATGGTTCGACCGTCGGTCCATATCGATCCGGCCTGATCGGGCTCGATGCCCAGCGGCTGCAGCTTGGTCACCACGGCGCCGGGCGCCGAAATGGTTCCACGCCAAGTCTGTTCCGTTCCGCCGCCCCAAATCACCCGCACGCGCAGCGTCGGATCGGCGGCAGCCGCGCTGGCGACGCCGAGCAGCATCCACAGCGCGCAGCAACAGACGATCGGCAGCTTTCGTCTTGCTCGAAAGACGAACTGCCAGCGCGATGCTATCGGACTTCCATGTCCGGCCATCGTAGGTCCGGCGAAAAAGCGATGAGTGTTAAGGTGGAAAATTCCCACAAAACGAGGTGCGGGATTATATCGTTGCGGACGAATGCAAGCCAGAGCGAAAGTGGGCGTGACTGCTGGCACTGATAGCGGCGGATAGTCGTTGATCGCTCCGCGATCGAAACGTACCGTTCGCGGAGCGAACAACGACTATCCGTGCAGCAAAAACTCTTTCAGCGGGGGCAGATCATCGGTCGGCGCCGCTTGGTTGGCCTGCTCGAATTGGTGATAGGCGTCGATCAAGCCTTCGACCACGTCCGCACAGCGATCGGAGACTTCGTTCACCTCCCATAGATCGTCGGGCTTGGCGAATAATTGGGCCAGGGGCGGTTCAGCCTCGTCGAAGCGCAGATGCCAACCCGGCGTGCGGATCGCCCGTTCTTGCCGACCGTTGGTTAGGCAAATCCGATCTCGCGAGCCGCTGCGGTGGCCGGAGATGAGCGGCATCAGATTCGTTCCCGTTCCGCCGAGAGCCCCGTCAACAGAAACACCGTCAACGGAAACCCCGTCAAGCTGCCACCAGGAAAGCAGTGTCGTGGGCAGATCGTCGGGCCGCACCAGTGACCCGCTACGGGCCGCGGCGCCCAGCGCATCGGGAAAACGCATCAGCCAGGCGGCGTGAACCAATTCGCCGAACAACCGCTGATCGGCCGGGCCGACGCGGCCATGTTCGCCGAGCGCCATGCCGCGGGCCGACAACATGGCGAACAGCGCCGCGTCGCCCACCGGTAATTGATCGAGCGCTTCGAGCAATCCGCCGATGCACTCGTCCAGCAGCGATACCTGACCGGCGTAGGCTTGTACTATGCCCATCAGCTCGTCGGGATCGGCCGCTTCGTCGAATGTCAATTCCGGCACTCGGGCCGACGACGGCGGCCGGGGATCGTCCTCGGCGGCGTATTGGTTACGATACCGCACCGGCGCGTCCCAGGGGGCGTTCATGCCGCGGCTGTGCAGCCATACCAGCGACGGCCGATCGATCTGCTCCAGCAACTCGGCCGCGGTCGCAAAAAAGTGGGCGAAGTGTGTCTGTTCGACCTGCTCGGCCGCCGTGGTAACGGTCGATGGCTCCAACCGGATCAACTCGTCGAACTGACTGGCCAGCGGATGATCGGCCACTCGCGGCTCGTCGGTAAGCAAGAATGTTTCGATACCTTGTGCGTGCAGCAGACCCGGCAAGCTTGGCCGATTCGCTGTGTCCTGCTCGGGCACCAGCGCGTGCAGGCCTTGCCAATACGCTCGATACACGGCGGCCAATTGCGGACAATCGACGTGGGCCTGATCGAACAAAAACGCCCGAGAGGCCAGCGCATCGATCTCGGGCGTGTGAACCCAGGTGTTTCCATACGGCCCCAACTGCCCGGCCTGAAGCCGGTCGACCACGAGAATCACGGCACTGCGTTGGGTTTCGTCGTTGGGCATAACGTCGGACATTCTAGCAGTCTGTTGAAAAAGTCTGTAGGAGGCGAGTGACACGGCGCTCAGCGTCCGCTGCGCTGCATGCGCGATAGCGACTCATCGACCAGCCGCCAGGGGTCCATCGCCCCGCGACAGATCAGGCGGAACATCCACAGCGCTTCGCCGCCTTCGACCTTCACGCGGGGCAGGCTCACGGCGTCTGCGTTGCGGTCGATCGCCCCGTGCTGCGAGGTGAAGGCGGTCGTGTATCCGCAGTCGGCGAGAATCTGCCCGGTCGCGGGGCTAAAATCGGCCAGCGTTCCGTAGGGATAAGCAATTGACGTGACGGCGCGTCCCAGGCGCCCTTCGAGTGTTTCGCGAGAGCGCAGGGCCTCGTCGCGACACTCCGCGGGCGAAAGCTCGCCCAGCGAGCGATGTGACCAGCCGTGCGATCCAATGGCCACGTGGCTTTCCGCCAGCCGGCTGAGTTCATCCCAATTAAGATACGCGTCCTGCGGATCGACCGGCTGCGGGCGCCAGGGTGTGGGCCGCGGCTGACCGTCGATCAGTCCGGCGGTGACGAAAGCGACCGCGGGAATGCCGTATTCAATGAGCACCGGCAGCATGTCGGTGTAGACGCTGCGAAAACCGTCGTCGGTGGTGACCAGCACGGAGCCGTCGCGCAGATCACGCTCGCCGCGGAGGAATTCCTCCAACTCGTACAGCGAGATGGCCAATTCTTCGTCGGCCAGAAATCGCATCTGCTCTGCGAAATCGCGGCGCGAAACGCAAAACGGGTCGTAGGGCGAATCGCCGAAGCGATGATACGTCAGCACGCGCACTCGGGGCCCGATGGCTTTGCGATCTTGGGCGGCCAGGTATCCGCTGGCCCAAGCCGACGTGACCAGCGCCTTGCGTGCGGCCTTCTTTACATACCAACGCGAATGATCGATTTCGTGCGACATGGTTTGCTCTAGGTTATTCCGTTCGCTCGTTGAAAAAGTTTGTAGGAGGCGACTCCCGTCGCCGATTTCCGCGTGCAACGTCTATGGTCGGCGACGGGAGTCGCCTCCTACATCAGATATCCGACTTTTTCGACAAGCTGCCAATCACCCGCGCCAAAAATAGCGGATTCCCAATCAGATAACGCCGCGCCTTGCGCGGCTGTTGCAGCATTAGCCCGAGCCATTCACACCCGCTGCGGCGCAGCCAGGTGGGCACCCGTTGAATGTCACCGGCCCAGTAGTTGAGCAGCCCGCCGACGCCAATTGCCACGGCGACGTTAAGCTGATCGCGGTATCGATCGATCCACCGCTCTTGCAGCGGATTGCCCATGCCGACCAACAGCAAGTCCGGCGCGGCGTCGTTGATTTGCTCGATGAGCTGCCGGGCGGCTTGCTCGTCATCGACATAGCCGTGGTGATAACCGGCCAAGTGCCAGCCCGCGAACATTTCGCCGGCGCGCGTGGCGGCTCGCTGAACGGCCTGCTCGTCGGCACCCAGCAAGAAGTACGAATACCCTCGACCGGCCAAGCTCGCGAATATCGCCGGCGTCAGATCGGTCCCGTTGACGTTGTCGGCCAGCCGCACGCCTTGCCATCGCGCGGCCCAGCGAACGCCTGTCCCGTCCCCGAAAACCACCTCGGCCCGATTCAATACGTCGCGATAGTCGGGCTGCGAACATGCCAAATTAAGCGTGTGGGCGTTGACAAAATAGACCGCCTGGCAGCTATTTTCGCGATCGCGGATCAGCGCCTCGATCTTCTCGATGGCCCGCTGCATCGTGACGTCGCAGATTTCAACGCCCAGCACCCGCAGCCGCCGGTCGACAGCCCCGCTTGCCGGATTAGCCGGGTCAAGCGTAGCCGGCCGTTCGTCGCACGCGACATCCAACACCGCCGTGTTTTCTTGTTCCCGCGTCATCGCGACATCCTTTCCATCGACAGCTTCGCGTGGACGGATGTCGCTCCAGCCTCGCCTTGTTTTTCTGAGAGCACCCGGTGATAGACCGCGGCGAGGCTCTCGGCCATGCTGTCGTCCGAGAATCGTTTCGCCTGCCGCTTGTGGGCGCTTTGCCGCATCGCCGACCAACTGGCTTCGCCGCGCATAACCCGCTCGATCGCGCCGGCCAAATCATCCGCATCGCCGGGCGCGGTCAGCAGCCCGTCGAGCCCGTCACGAATTGCTTCCGGCGCGCCGCCGACTCGAGTCGCCACCACCGGCACTCCGGCCGCCATCGCTTCGAGAATGACCATCGGCAGGCCCTCGCCGAATAAACTCGGCAGCACAAACAGGTCCATGTGGGCAAGCTCTTCGTTCACATCGCGGGTGAATCCGGTCCAGTCGATCGCATCCGCCAGGCCGAGCTGGTCGACCAGGGCGTCGATTTCGTGTCGATACACCAGCGATTCAAATCCGCCGACCGCCCGCAATCGCACCGGCAGTTGTTGTTCTCGCAGCATGGCCAGCGCCCGCAGCAGCACCTCGATTCCCTTGCGGGGCCGAAACAGGGCCACCGTTCCGATCGTCCATTCGTCGTGCGGCCCGTCACGTGAAACTTCGCGCGGCCGTAGCGGTCCGATGATCGGCACGCCGTTCGATACAACCGTGACGCGATGCGGGTCATTTCCTTGCGCGACGGCGTGGGCGCCCATCGCCTCGGAGACGCCGACGAGCGTTGCTTTTCTTAGCGCCCAGCGTTCGATGCGCGCGTTGAGTTGGTTTCGCCAGCGGTGGGTCGATTCGGCCGAAGCCGGGCTGTGGACGTGATGCACCATCGGCACGCCGGCCCATCGCGCGGCCAGGCGGCCGACGAGGGCGCCGCGAACCGTGTGGGTGTTGAGCAGGACGTAGTGTTCGTCACGCAGCAGCCGGGCCAGCTTCCAGGCCGGCGAGAGGTCGAGCTTGAAACGCATCGGCAGGTCGTAGATCGGCGCGCCGCGGGCTGTGCGCGATGCGGCGAAGGCGCCCGGTTTTAAGCAGGCGAAACCGACCTCGAATCCGTATTGCCCCAGCCGCCCGGCGAGCAAATCCTGCACCCGCTCCGCCCCTGCGTAATGCTCGCCATTGATCAAATGCAGCACCCGCCGCGTCGGCCGACCGGTGGCGACGTTTTCGTGCGGGGAGATGTTGGTAACGGATAACGTGGTCATAGGTTTCATAAAGCCGCGACCGACGGTCGCGCCCAATGGGTCGCTTCATGAAACGTACTTTGTGACGGCGCGCGGAGAGATCGTTGTGTCAAAACGATCTACCGCCGGCCCGATGAAGAAGGCCGTCTAGCCCGGTGGCGCCGAAGAGAAGGGCTGTGACGGATTATCGTCGAGGAATGTCAGAATGACGGAGGATGAATGACACGACTCGGGAGCCGAGTACCGAGTACGGAACCGGCAATGCACTTAGCGGGCTATCACCGACCCCAGGCTTTCAATTCGTCAATCGTCAATCGACATTCGACAATTCCTTTCGTCGCTTTCGTTATTCCCACCCCGCGCTGGCAATCCGCCCCACGGGACCGTAGAATAGCCCCTTGGGGCCGATGCTCCTTAGGAAATGACAAATGACGGATGACAAATAACAAATAATGATTCGCCCCCCGTGTCCGGAATCCGTCACGTCCTACAGAGCCGCCGTGTCCCCACGGCGATGAGCGTCGCAGGTCATTCCGTTAATTCGTCATTCGTCATTCGTCATTTTCAGGAGCCGCCGTGTCTCCCCACCAGCGTCCTCATCGCAACTGCCTCCAGCGCCGCCTGTCGATTGAGCCGCTGGAGGCTCGACGGCTTTTGTCCCTGGGGGATATCGCCCTGGCCGCCGCAGCGCCGTCCCATCCCGACGTCGCGCCGCCCGATTTTGATTTCGGCGATGCCCCGTCGCCCTATCCCACCACCACCGCCAACAACGGCGCCCAACACCAAGCCCTCGGCCCCACCCTCGGCCCCACCCGCGACGAACATAAACATAAAGGACAGGCATTTCTTTCTAGCGATGGGCACAAGATGTCTCTTGGCTGGAAACGCCATAAGCAACATGCCTGAAATGACTTACAGCTTGTCGACAGGCACGCATCACAGCTTGTTATGCCTGTCCTTTCTGTCCTGTCTGTGTCTGCATTGTCGGCAGAGAGAGCCACAGCAGTCGCCTCGATCGTCGGCTTGTTTAGCTGTGGCGTTACTCATGGTCGTTCCTTCCGTGTTAATGGCCAGGCTGTGTTCCTCACATTGTCGCCGACCACGTTCGATTCTGTCAAACGGCTCCACGTCACTAATGCCGCGTCACTCGCGTCACGAATCCCCCATGGCTCGCTAGGAAAATGTGTCCCCTTGGCGCCCCTGGATGCCCAAAGATCCTAAATCACTCGGCCATGACAGCGTGATCTGCGCAATGGCAAACGAGCACATAAAGTCGGGGCTTGCACAGAAGATTGTCTACAGCGCCTACAAAGAACTCTCGCCCTGTTCTTCAGCAGCACGCTCGACAGCTCTCTGGATTACGCCTTTTAGCTCGCCAACGAAGATTCTTACGTCATCAGGCGTTGAGCCCAGCGATTCAGCAAATCGGATGGCGCTCTTGCCGAGATCGCCTCCCAGCCGTTCACATTCTTGAGCGTACTGGTCCAGGTCAACTTCGCTAATGTTCGTGAATTGCAACGGTACGCCGATACGTCGCTGACCGTAATATGAGCGAAGGAACTCTAGCCTTGTCAGATCGAGAATGGCTGCAAAAGTATTGGATTCGTGCTTCGAGTCCATCAGTAGCTCAATGTACCGACACGATGAGAATAGTGCCTCAAGCACGCGACTTGACAGAGTGCCCACGATGAAACTCGTGGCTTCGTCAATCGCCTGCTCTTTTCCTTTCGCCTCATCTCCTAACGCATCCGTTAGCTCACTGATTAACGCTGTGATGCGTCCATCTGGATGCAGTCCCTGTGTTTTCCGGGCGGCCTGAGCGTCAATTGCCGCTTTTAACCGCTGAGACTTGTCCTTTATCGGGTCACGCCCAAGGCGCTTTTCAACCAATTTCACAGCGATAGGGCTGATGATGGCTGTGAAAACTATTCCAAGTATCCACTTCCAGGCGTCGGATGATCGAGAACCAACATCCGAGTCCTTGGCGGGTGCTGAATTTGTGTTGCTCGCTTCGCCTTCTTTCAACTCCGACTTGCTCTTTACCGCCGGTTCGTCGTTCGACGGTTCCTGCGCAAGCATAAGTGGCGTGCCAAGAACGATGAGCAGTACAAACACTGTGCCACGCATGAACCAGATATCAGCAACATGAATCATGGTGAATCCCTCCGAGTCAATGGCCAGCATCTCAAAAAGAAAGTGGCGTTTCCCTTTGCTCCTTCCATTATCATCGAAAAGAACCGAAACGGTCAAACGGCCCTGGGCCGTAACGGACGCCTAATCGCCGACAACATTAGCAACCGAAGAAGCGACTCCGGCCCTTCTGAGCCTTCATCATGTTCGCGTCGGTGCGTCTGCTTTGTAGCTAACACCGGCAAAATCCCCATCGCAGTTAATTTCTGCCCCGCGCTGGCATTCTGGGCTACGGCACCATAGAATAGCCCTCTGGGGCCGATCCGGGTTGGCCCGAGCCACTGTCGGTGTTCTTCGGTGCGGACGCCGCCGCTAACTTTCACGTGCTG
>JADFKK010000305.1 GCA_022564995.1 Planctomycetota bacterium
CAAATACGCCTCGACAGCACGAACGCGCTGCAAAAGGAACTCCTGAAACAATCTGGGCTTATCGCACCCTAGACAAGCGGCGGGTCGGCATGATAAGAAACCGAGGCGCCCCGGGAGGCTGTGTTATGCTGAAGCATAACCTACTACATTATGCTAAAGCATCTCCTACTGCGACCTGTCCATGTTCGATCTATTGCGCCAAGAAATCGCCACGGCCGCCCATACTGTGGTGGTTAAGGTTGGCACGCGTGTGCTGACGGCGGCGGACGGCCGGCTCGATGAACCGCGGGTGACGCAGTTGGCCGGCGAGATTAGCACCCTGGTGGCCGGCGGTCGTAAGGTCGTGTTGGTCAGCTCCGGAGCGGTGGGAGCGGGAATGGGGCAGTTAGGACTCTCGACCCGTCCGACCGATTTGGCCCACTTGCAGGCCGTCGCGGCCGTCGGGCAATCGCATCTGGTGCATCATTACGACCGGGCTCTGCGCGCCCACGGACGACAAGCCGCCCAGGTATTGCTGACGGCCGAAGATTTCGACGACCGCAGCCGGTATCTGAACGTCCGCAACACGTTGCTGACGCTGCTGGAATATGGCGCGGTGCCGATCATCAACGAGAACGACACGGTCAGCGTCGCCGAGCTGCAATCGACCTTCGGCGACAACGACCGCCTGGCCGCGCTGGTCACCAATCTGCTACGGGCGCCGCTGCTGGTGCTGCTCTCCGACGTCGAGGGGCTTTACGATGCTGACCCAGACGACTCATCCGCCCGCGTGATTCCCACGGTCACTGACCTGGATGAGTCGATCATGTCGCTCGTTCACGACTCCGCAACAGGGGTGGGCAAGGGCGGCATGGCCAGCAAGCTGGAGGCGGCCCGCATCGTCACCACGGCCGGCGAAAACGCGATCATCGCCTGCGGGCGCCAAGACGGAACGCTGGATCGCATCTTCGCGGGCGAGCAGGTCGGCACGCTGCTGCTGGCCCAGGGAAAATCGATCGCGCCGCGGAAGCGTTGGATCGCCTTCACCGCCCAGCCCCGCGGCCATTTGGTGCTCGACGAGGGTGCCGCTCGGGCGATTGTCGAACGGGGAAGCAGCCTGTTGTCGATCGGCGTGGTGCAGGTGGTCGGCGATTTCACCAAGGGAGACGTGATCGCCCTGCGAGACAAAAACGACCGGGAATTCGCCCGCGGGCTGAGCAATTACCGGTCCGAAGAATTACGCCGCATCCAGGGCCTCAAGACCGATCAGATCGCCGCCGCGCTGGGGCATTGCCCGTACGATGAAGTAGTGCATCGGAATAATCTGGCGCTGACGAGTTGAGTTTTCTGGCAGCAAGAACACTCCTCATCGTACTCGTACTCGAAGTTTCGCTCGCAACCGTCCACGCCGGCCTTCGAGACCTTCTGTTCCAAAGCTTCTGTTTGAGAGAGAAGCCCTCTGCCGAGGATAAAGCGGCCTCCCATGTTTTAACAGAAGGTCGCGGAGGTCGCAAAGAAAAGAAGAAGGCTGGGAAGTCCATTCCGCTCAACGGCCCCATCAGAAGCTAACCCGACGACGGCGGTAGTTCATTTATTGCCAACATTGCCCCGATCTTATTAGCGTTTATCAGCGTCGATTAGCGGTTCTCGTTTTCAAATCCTGTGAACGGTTACCGAGTACGAGGGCGAACGCAAGTGTCGACCGCGCGATTCGCGGTTAGCCTTGGTTCACTTTTTTCGCGGGCTGCAAAGCCTCATTCGATTCTCGCCTCTGAGTTGGACCGCGCAGGCGTTGGTGCGATTGATCGACGCGAGTCACCCTGCGCCGAACCGGCTCTCGGCGCATCACCACTTGCCCGACCTTGCGGGTGCCCGATTCGGCCCAGGTTTCGGCTTCGTCGGTCAGGCGGTTCAGTAGCGTCTCGACTCGCTGGCGATAGAATTCGATCGATTCGCGATCGAGCTTGGGCGGAATGTGAATCTCGGGGCTGACGACTGCGCGGGCTCGGGTGAACGGCCGGGGCAAGGCGAAGCGGTCCCAGCTCCTCATTCGCCAGGGGCGATCGTAGCCGAAACCCGTGGCGATGATCGGCATCCGCAGCTTCGAGGCCAAATAGATCGGGCCGCTGGCCAGATGTCTGCGCGGGCCGCGGGGGCCATCGGGCGTGATGATCAGGTTCATCTGCCGGCTCTCTGCCGCCAACTCGCGCAGGGCCGCGATTCCGCCGCGACCGGTCGAGCCGCGGACCGTGCCGAAGCCGAGGTGACGTGCCGCCTGCGCAAGCACCTCCGCATCGCGATGCCGGCTAAGCAGCATCGTCATATTGCAGTTTCCCCGCAGATTGATCGGAAACAGAATGTACTCGTGCCAGAGGAGGTAGATCTTGTTCCCGGAGAATTCCGGGTGGACCGGATCGACGGCCGGGTCGTAATACGCGCACTGGTAATCGAGCGTGTTCATCCACGCGCGAATCGCCTTGGCGCCGAGCAGCCCAGACAGCCGGGTCAGTAGAGGATGGTTAAGTTTCATCGTGGCTTCCCTGCCGGGTCATGTAGATCGTCGGAGAAATAGTAAAGCGATCGAGAAATCTGAAATCCTAAGCACGAAATCCTAAACAAATCCAAAATACGAAATCAAATCGGTCGAGTTTCCATGCTGTGGCTTTGAGATTTGGTCATTCGGATTTGTTTAGGATTTCGTGCTTAGAGTTTCGTGCTTTTGTTTGCTGGGCAGTGCCCACCCTACGCCCATTGTCCGCTAAAAACTTCTACTGCGGGGCCGGTCATGTACACGTGGTTATCTTCTTCGCGCCAGTGTTGGGTTAAATCACCGCCGGGTAAGTGGACGATGATCTTGCGGTCGGTGCGGTCGGTGAGCACGCCGGCAACGCAGACCGCCGCCGCTCCGGTTCCACAGGCCAAGGTCTCGCCGCTGCCCCGTTCCCAAGTTCGCTGCCGCACCTCGCCACGACCTAACACTTCGACGAACTCGGCGTTAACGCGATTGGGAAAGTGCGAATCGGCTTCGATGCGGGGCCCGATTTCCAAAGCCCAACGGTCGCTCAGCTCTTCGACAAACGTGACGCAATGCGGATTGCCCATCGAGACGCAAGTGACCCGCAGTGACTGGCCGCCGACGGAGAGCGGCACGTCAATCGCCGCGCCGTCCCGCCGGGGATCACCCGGCAAGGTGGTCGGCACGTCGGCGGCGAGCAGAATGGGCTCACCCATGTCGACGGTAACCTGCTCGACCAATCCGTCAATCACATGCAGTTCGAGCGCCAGCACGCCGCAGCCGGTTTCGATTTTCAGGGCGGGCTTCGCGCAGATGCCGTGATCGTAAACATACTTGGCGACGCAACGGATGCCGTTGCCACACATTTCGCCCTCGCTGCCGTCGGCGTTGAACATCCACATTCGCGCGTCGGCCACCTCCGACGGGCAAATCAAAATCAACCCGTCGCCGCCGACGCCGAAATGCCGGTCAGCCATCTGTCGGGCCAGCGCGGCCGGATCGCCGGGAATCGGTTCGTCAAAACAGTTGACGTAAACGTAATCGTTCCCCGCCCCCTGCATCTTGGTGAATCGCATGGTGATGGTTCAGCGCGTCGTCGCTTAGGTGCAGAGTGTGGCCTGTGAGGCCGTCATTCTATGCGCCATGGAGGTCGGGGACAATCGGAACTCGGCGGGGTTTCAACGCAAAGACGCGAAGGCGCAAGGTCGCAAAGGAAGTTGGTAAGCGTTCGCGAGATCGGAAGCGGAGAACCGCAAATCGAATTTCTTTTCTTTGCGTCTTTGCGCCCTGGCGTCTTTGCGTTGAAACCCGTCACCGCGTCATCTTATTAAGGGAGTTACCCGCTCAAATCGAGCTGATTGCCGGCTTGCCGGTGGGTGTCTTTAGCAGGATGCTCGCCGGATGGTTGGTCCGAAGCTGCCTGTTCGTCGCCCCCGCCGGGCGATTTTTCCCACAGACGTCGGCCGTCGGCGTCGCGCTCGCTTGTCCCCTGGTCTTCCTCGGTCTGTCCGACGCCGGCGGCGTCGGTGGCTTTCTTGGCGCTTGCGGCCCGGCGATTTTGGGCAGCCGCCTCTTGGATCGATTTCTCGTTGTCGCTGCCTTTGGTCTGCGCCAGCGGCGCGCCGGCGGCGCTGCCGAGAATCCCTCCCATGGGTCCCACGCTCATCGGATTTCCTCCTGTGCGAATTCCCTCGACGAAGGGAACGAAGGTCGGTCAGCTTGGAACGAGATACGCTGCGGCAGAAGGTGTTGACGTCGATGGCTGGTGTTGCGCTTCGCTCCTCCGTAACAAGACATGTAAAAGGATATGAGACAACGCGGCAAAGTCAAAAGTGAATCGGTGTTGCTACTTCGAAAACAGCCCTAATGGGTCTAAAAATCGCCGCGTCTGAGAAACTCCCGATGGTTTTCCGTCAAGTTCGTCGAACACCCGCTTGAGAGTCGGCAGCGGCACTTGGCGGATCTTCGGATCGGCCAGCGTGCCGTCGACCTGGAACTGCACAATCTGCTCGCTGAATCGTTCGATGATGTCGGAGATCAGCGGAATACGTCCGCGGCCGAGGGTCGAACGGAACGTCAGCTTGAGATTCTGATCGAAGTCCATCTCGCCACTGCCGTACAAGCTGACGGCGTCGCCCTTGAACTCGATTTTCTTGAAGTATAGGTGGTTGGCCCTGACGGAAAAATCGATGTTCGACGTGTCGAAAGCGTTCTTGTCGGGCGGGCGGACGCTGATGATTTTGAGCAGCGATATCATCACCGGCAATTCGTAGATGTCGGCGTGGCGGAGCGAGATATGGCCTTCGCCGCCGAGCGAGTTGACGCCCGCTGCCGTGCCGGTCAGTGTCAGCGAGCCGTCGATCTTTCCGCTCAGTTTCGACTTCCCCCCGATGTGCTCCCGCGCCAGCGTCGCCAGGCTGCCCGCGCTAAGTTTCGTTCGTAACTTGAAGCTGAGATTATCGGAGAACAACACGGCGACGTCGCCGACCATTTTTCCATCGAGGAAGTTCGCCTGCAGGTGTCGGGCGGCGCGACCGACCGGCTTGGCGTCCCATTCGCCGAGCAGCGCCTGACGATCGTCGATCAGCAGCGGCCCGCGCAGCTCGGTCAATTGAAAGTTATTGTACGTGAGCGATTTTACATTGAGCTCGCCGGTCATTCGCGAGGCACGACCGTCGTACGAGCCGACCAGCCGCACGCCGCCATAGATATTCTCTAGCTTGACGCCCGGCTGGAGCGTGCCCCGGTGAACGTCGAGCGCCACGTCCCAACTGGCGGTGACCGGAGCGTTCGAGCCGGCCTTGGCAAACTGCAATTTGCCCCGCACGTTCATCTGGCCGGTCGGATTCAGCCCGGCGATGGCCTTGCGAAGCGCCTCGGGCAGCGCCGCGACCAACTGCGGATCACGATTCAACTGCACACGATCGGCGCTGAGACGCTCCAGCCGCAGCCGCCAGCTACCGTCGGCGAACACTTCGCAATGCCCGTCGCCGCGCATCTTGGTGCGGCCGTGGTACACCTGGGCGCCGTAAAAGTCGATGTGATGGGCGAGCGCCCGGTCGGCTGGTTCACTCTGCCCGGGCCGTGGCCGAATCTCGTCGAGAAACAGACCCTTGCGATACGTCACGACTCCTGACACGGGCCGGGCCGGGCCATCGACCGTCTCCTGGCGAATCGCGTCCAGCAGACGTTCATCGCCGGCGCCCTTTTCTGCCAGCGTCATTTTGTAAGCGAAGCACTCCGGTTCGAGCGACGTGCTCTTGCCACGCGGTTCGACGCGAACTTTCAAGCTCAATTGCCGCTGTCGCGATTGATAAATTACGTCGGCGACCAAATCTACCTTGCCCTGGAGCTTGAGATACTTCCACAAGTCGCGGCCTGTCGGGTTGAGCGCCGCGCGCAGCTCCTCGTCCAACGGGACATTCGCACCGGTGAAATAAAGCCGCAGCTCGCTGCCCTCTTGCGGCGACGTGAACTCTCCCTGGCAAGTGATCCGCCCGCTGTCGTTCTGGCCCGAAAAATTGTGGAACGTCCAGCGATCGTCCTTCAGTTCCATGGTGCCGCTGATGTTGCTAATCGGATAATCGAACTTCTCAAACCTCAGCGAACCGTCGCTCAGCCGCGCCAGCACGTGCATCTGCACTTTGGCGACCGACGGATCGTTACGCCACACACGCGTCTTGACGCTAATGCGGCCTTGGGGATGGAGCGACCGGACGACCTCGCGCGACTTGCCCGGCAAGGCCGTCAGCAGGGTCTCGTCGATCTTGACGTCGTTGGCCTCGATCGTGGTCCAGCCGGTGAATCGCGGGCCGGGGTTGGTGATTTCGCCGTCGATCCGAACCCGTTGCGAGCCGGCCCAGGCCGAGAGGTGATATTCCAAGAGATTGTCGACGAGCTTAACTTCGCCGTTGGCCCGCTGGAGCGGATACCGGAACTTGTAGAAACTGAACGAGACGTCGCGAAGGTGGGCCGTCAGTTTCGGGTGCCAACGCTGGCCGTCGAATTTGGCCGACAGGCTGGCGTCGACGGTGCCGGCCGGCAGCAGCTTGTGCCACGACGCGCTGATGTGGGCGGGCGCCAAGGTGAGCCAGCGCTTGTCGAGCGAAAAACCGCTGATCTCGGCCGACACGTCCATCGGGCTGCCGGCCGCGTGACCGTGACGCATCAGGTATCCCCGGGTCAATGTTGCCGAGCCGCACTTGGCCGTCAGGTCTTCGATCGTCAGCGTCGTGTTATCGATCCGCAGCCTGGCGGAAATGTCGGTGACCTTTTGCGGCAGCCGAGGGTCGGCATAGCGACCGTCGCTGAGCTGCGCCGTGATGTTGTATTGCAGGGCGACCGTGCGGGCGGGATCGAAATCGGCCGAGAATTGCAATTGGCCCGTGCCTTGCAGCCAGCGGATCGCCGCGGCCTGCCCGACCAAATCAATCGGCAGGGCGCCGAACAATTCGGGCGTGATCCGCAGCTTCTTGACGGCCCCGGCAATGCTCCAGCGTTTGCTATCTGGGTCGAGCCAGCCGGAAAGATCGAACCGCTGAAGATGCTCGTTGGAGAGTGTGCCTTCGATGGCCAGCGTTGTGCCGCGCGGCTCGGACGAGAAGGTCAAATCGGCCAGCCGGGGCGTGAGCAGCAGATTCACGTCGCTCAGCTCGATTGAATCGGCCCCAGCGGACGCAAGCCCCGTCCGCGTCATGTCAACGAGATGAATCGTGCCGTCTTCGATGCGCACTTCCGGCGAATCGGGGCCCAACGGTTTGCCGTCGCCGAATTTTGGCAAGGGCAATAACCGGGCGACGTTCCATTGGCCGTCGTCTCGTCGCGTGGCCCGTAGTGTCGGCCGGCGGATGATGATGCGGCGGACGTTGAACTCACCGGCGATCAACTCTTCGAGGTCTCCGTCACATTCGATAAAGACTTCGTCGAGATACAGCAACTCGACTTGCTCGCCCTCTTGCGACAGATCGCGAATCGACAGCCCGCGAATTTCGTAGCCCTCGCCTTCGACCAGCCGCGCCGAGCGAACCGAAACCTCGAACTGGCTGTAGTGCTCAGCTAATTTGGCTTCGAATCGCGATCGGATTTCGTCGTTAAAGTTCCAGTAAGCCCAGACCGCGATCCCCGCGGCGGCCACAATGCAAAGCAAAGACCCCCACTTGAACAAAACCCAACAGCAGTTAATCGTCTTAACGAAAATTGATCGGTCCTCGTTGCACGAAATCCGCAACCCGCAACTCGAACTATCATTCACTCGATATTCGTGATTCGATCTCCTCGTTCGACCCTAGCCCTGGCCGGGAGGCCAGGGTCGCCACGGTCGCCAGGGTCGTTGCTTTCTACGCACGACCGCAACCAACAGATCGTCGCAGACCCACCTGCGACTCGTCCGCTGTGTAAAATCTACCGCCTGCGCAATCAGGGCAATCTACGCGGCGTGGCACGATATTACGGGCAGCCCCGCCGGCGGGTCAATGGCGGAATGTAGAAGCGGCGCTCGGCGGGCTTTCAAGTTGCTGGAGCGGCTAGGCAAGCGAGCCAAATCCCCGTGTTTATACTCATTGCAAGGCCCCGCAGCGCTGTTCGCAGCCCGATTGTCGCAAATCTCGCCGACCGCTTGGTTTACTTCCAAAGTCTGAGCGGTATACTCGACAGCTTATCTACCCTACACGCTGGCACTGCTGGCATCGTCACTTATCAGTCCGGAGGATTCGGTCATGGCCCAAGGCGCTGCGAATTTGAATAACGACAAGAACAGCAAGATGGTGTTTTGGGGCTGCTTTGTTGCGCTGATTACCACCGCCTTCGCATTTATTACACGAGCATTCCTCATTAATGACGGCCGCTTTTGGAAGGCCGATTTCGGCCTCGACGAGGTGCAGGCTCAAGCGCTTTTCGGAGCCGGCCTCTGGCCATTCGCCATCAGCATCATCGTCTTCAGCCTCATCATTGACCGCATCGGCTACCGGGTAGCCATGATATTCAGCTTCATCTGTTACGGATGCTACGCGGCGTTGGCGCTGGCTGCCTACGCGGCCGTCAACGCTTCAGGGCTTGAGGGGCAATCACTTGTTGACGCCCAGGCGCATGGCCTGAAACTGCTTACGATCGGCTCGATCATCCTCGGACTGGGTAACGGAACGGTCGAGGCGTTCATCAATCCGGTCGTTGCTACGATGTTCAGCAAGAACAAGACGCAGTGGTTGAATATCCTGCACGCCGGTTGGCCCGGCGGACTGGTCATCGGTGGCATATTGACGATCCTCCTTGGATCGCAGGCCGCCGACGACTGGCGCATTCTCATCTATCTAATCGCCATCCCGGCCGCCGTTTACTTGATTATGCTTATCAAGGTTGAGTTTCCCATCAACGAGCGGGTTGCCTCCGGAACCAGCTACCGTGAAATGCTCGCCGAGTTTGGGGTGATCGGGGCAGGTATTGCCGGATTCCTTATTTGCAAGCGATTGGGTGGCGTCATACCATGGCCGGACCCCAAATGGGAGGATCCCGTTGTTTACGGCGTGCTGGCCGTCTCCGTCCTTGCCTATGGAGCCTATTGCAGATCGCTTGGAAGGCCGCTTCTGCTCTTCATGTGCATCATCATGATGCCGCTTGCCACAACGGAGCTAGGAACCGACGCTGCCATCACCGGCATCATGGAAGCGCCTATGACGGTGGCTGGTTATAACCCGCTATGGGTTCTCATTTACACCTCCGCCATCATGACGGTGCTCCGCTTCTTTGCCGGGCCCATCGTCCACAAGCTTGGCCCACTCGGTCTCTTGGCGATGAGTGCGGGTTTGGCGATCCTAGGTCTGGCGTGGCTGTCCATCGCAAGCGGGATGCTGGTGATCTTCGCCGCCGCCACACTCTACGCCCTCGGCAAGACCTTCTTCTGGCCGACCACCCTGGGGGTCGTCTCCGAGCAATGCCCGAAAGGCGGTGCGCTCACGCTGAACGCCATCGCGGGTATCGGCATGTTGACGGTCGGCATCGTCGGCGGGCCACTCATCGGCAAGATGCAGGAGGATTCCGTGAAGGTTGCCCTCGATGAAAAGAAGCCGGGCGTGTACGAGAAGGTTTACAAGGACGGCACTTATTTCTTCGGCGGATACACCGCGGTCGATGGTGCCAAAGTCGAGGCGTTGGGCGAGACGGAAGCGAAAGAGATCGGGGAAATCCAGAAGGTCGCTAAACAAGGCGCGCTCCTGAAAGTGACTGTCTTCCCGATTTTCATGTTGATCTGCTACATCGGGTTGATCTTCTACTTCAAGTCGCGAGGCGGCTATAAACCGGTCGAAATCGAAGGCGGCGACCCGGTCGAGTAACGGCCGGCAGCGTCACCTCTCCCTTGGGGGAGAGGTGGCTGAACCCGGGTCAGCATTAGCTGCTCGCCCTGTTTTTTTGCGGTGATCGCGCCCGGCAGAACTTGCTGGGGTGATGCTTCCCGGGCGGTGGCCAAGGCGGCGAGTTGATCCCACTCGGCCCGGCCCATGCTCTGCTCCGGCCAGCCGAGACGCCGCCACAGGGACATGAACATCGTGCGGACCACGTGCACGGGAACGTCGGATAGCGGGCCGCAATGGAGTGTAACGTGGCACAGGCGTCCCGCCTGTGTTTCACCGGCGGGACGCCGATGCCACGACTCAGTTGTTTCACTGGCGGGACGCCGGTGCCACGATTCAGCAAGGGCAGGCAAGCTGCCCATGGCACCCGTGTCCATACACCGCTCGAGCAACTCGTCGGCCAAGTGGTCGATCACCGCTTGGGCCTCGCCGGCCAGCGAACCAAGACGCAGCAGCGCGTCCCGCACGTTTGGGTTGTAACCGGCCGCCAGCGCCGGCAGCAGTTCGTGGCGGATGCGATTGCGGGTAAACGATACGTCGCGATTGCTGGCGTCTTCGCGGAACGGCTGTTTGATCTGATCCAAGTAATCGACCAGTTCCTCGCGATGTACCGCGAGCAGCGGCCGGATGAGCGTTACCGCCGGACCGAGCGAGCGGGCGCGGCGGATGCCGGCCAATCCCGCCAGACCCGTGCCGCGGACGATGCGGTGCAGGATGGTTTCCGCCTGATCGTCGGCCGTGTGGGCGGTGACCACATAACGGGCGCCCAGCCGCTCGGCGGTGGTCTGAAGAAACGCATATCGCGCACCGCGGGCCGCCGCCTCCAGCCCGTCGCCCTCTTCGCGGGCCAGCGCCGCCGTGTCTGCCGTGCCGATTTCGCACGGCAGGTCGAGCCTCCGGCAAAGCTCGCACACAAACGTCGCGTCGGCGTCGGATTCGGCCCCGCGCAGCGCGTGATTGAAATGGGCGACAAAAATCCGCCCCTCCCCCCTGCCCTTCAGCTCAACCATCGCGCTAAGCAGCCCCACGCTGTCCGCCCCGCCCGAGACAGCCAACAGCAGCGAGATGTCGTCCCAGTCGCTGGTCGGCCAGGCATCGGCAAGTTTTGATACGAGCGAGTGCATGGGGGATTTGGGATTTGGGATTTGGGATTTTCACCGAGCCGCCCTGTCCTCAGGGCGACGTGTGTTACGCTGCCAACCTGCATCGCCGTGGGGACACGGCGGCTCCCTCCCCACTCTCTTCATGTCCAGATTGGTACTCTTTGCTAAGCGTAAACG
>JADFKK010000306.1 GCA_022564995.1 Planctomycetota bacterium
TCGAGTTGCCTTAAACGCGGCGGGGATATCGTATCTCGCGATTTTGCTGCCTGATTCCTTGGCTGTTCAACTAACACGACCAGCGCAGAGCCATGCCACGCGTGCTGCTGCTCCTACCGACGACCAGTTACCGAACCGAAGCCTTTGTGGGCGCGGCGACTCGGCTGGGAGTGGACGTAACCGTCGCCTCCGAACAACCCAATGCGCTCACGCGGCTCAATCCCTCAGGTCTGCTCACCCTTGATTTCAAAGATCCGCAAAGAGCGGCCCAACGGGTGGTTGAGTTTTCGACGAGTCATCCGATCGACGCCGTGGTGCCGGTTGACAGCCAGGTCGTCGTGGTCGGAGCGGCGATATCCGCGGCGCTGGGACTGCGCCACAACTCGGTCGATTCAGCCACCGCGGCCCAGAACAAACATCACATGCGGCAACGCTTTTTGCAGGCGGGCGTCCCTGCTCCGCGGTTCACGCTCTGCTCGCTGGACGAAGACCGCGCCGCTCTGGCCGCTCGCGTTGACTTTCCTTGTGTTGTAAAACCCCTTTCGCTGGCGGCCAGCCAAGGAGTGATTCGCGCTGACGACCCAGCGCAGTTCATTCTCGCCGTCGATCGTCTGGAATCAATTCTGAAAGGTGAACACGTCGTGGGGCAGGTTCCGCCGCCCGAATCGTCCAGCCAATTCCTCGTCGAGCAGTTCGTTGACGGGCCGGAAGTTGCCTTGGAGGGAATGCTCACGCGCGGCGAACTTCGTGTGCTGGCGTTGTTCGACAAGCCCGATCCGCTGGACGGGCCGTTCTTCGAAGAGACGATCTACGTGACGCCATCGCGGCTTGCCGCAGAAACACAAGCGAAGATCGCCCAATGTGCGGCGCAAGCGGCCCGAGCGTTGGGCCTCTCGGAAGGGCCGATCCACGCCGAGTTGCGACTCGCCAATGATGGTCCCTCCGTGATCGAGGTCAACGCCCGTTCGATCGGCGGTCTTTGCTCGCGGGCGCTGCGGTTTGGCAGCGGAACGTCGTTGGAAGAGTTGATCATTCGCCACGCGCTGGAAGAAGACTTTGAACCGCCCCAGCGCCAGCCGCAGGCCGCTGGCGTGATGATGATTCCAACGACCCGCGCCGGTCGCTTGGTCGAAGTCGGCGGCCTCGACGAGGCCAAGGCAGTGGGCGGGATCGAAGACGTGACGATCTCGGCGCACCTGGGACAACGATTGATTCCTCTTCCCGAGGGTTCTCAATATCTCGGCTTTATTTTTTCCCAGGCCGAGTCGCCCGGAGCCGTCGAGGCGGCGCTGCGTGATGCGCACGCCCAGTTGGAGATCGTAATTGAACCAATCGTCGATCGCGAAGATGACGGCACAACACCGTCCGAACGGCCTGCGGAGGCTGTGTGATGGCCGAGCTGATCAAGGTCGCCCGGACCGATCAACTCCCGGACGGAGCGCGCAAACTCTGCAGCGTTGAAGACCGGCGGATTGCGATCTTCAATCTGGGTGGATCCCTTTACGCCATCGACAACCGTTGCACGCACCGCGACGGACCGGTGGGGGCGGGCGAGTTGAACGACGCCGTAATTACTTGTCCGTGGCACGGCTGGCGATTCAATGTGACCAGCGGGCGTTGTCTGGATGGCGGTGGGGATCTGCGGTGTTATCCTGTCCACGTCGAGGGAAACGACGTGTTGATCGACGTGACGCCCACCGACCAGAGCCATGACGACGATGGCATCTACTGCTATCTCGTTCGCTACGGAAGGTTTGGACACGTTAGTCGGGTTGGTTCCATCAATCGAATTGCTTGCCGCCGTGGCGATCGCGTCGTGGTGAACACGAGCAGAGGCGTCGAATTCGCCGAAGTATTGGACGCGCCCCAAGACGGCGAGGGTCGCTCAGATCAAGAACGGCCGGCAGGTGAATTGTTGCGTTTGGCGACCGACGAAGACAAGCAACGAGAAGCCGAGCTGGGCGACCTGCACCAGCGAGTGCTCAGAGCTTCCGAAGCGTTGATTTCTGGGCGCGGTCTGTCGGTCACCGCCGTGGATGCCGAACAGCTCTTTGATCGCCAGACGATCATCGTCTACTACCTGGGTGAACCGACCGAAAAGCTCGGACCGCTGGCGGTGGAACTGAGCAAGACGGCCGACCAGCGTCGCGTGCAGTTTGAGCCGATTGACCTCCTTCCAACGACCGAGACGGAGGTTTCAGAACAACGGCCGGAACCAACACCGAAACGATCGAAGCAGGAGCGGATCAAGGAGTCTAGCCAGTTCTTGCGCGGCACGATCATGAACGAACTGTCTTGCCATACAGACAAATTCTCCCCCGACGATGTGTCGCTGCTGAAGTTTCACGGCACCTACCAGCAGGACGATCGCGACGCTCGCAAAGGGCGCGTGCCTGGAGTGGGTAAGCGGCACATGTTCATGGTGCGTCTGAGGATTCCCGGCGGCCGTTTGATGGCCGGCCAGTTGCTCGGCACGCTCGACCTGTGCGACCGGTTTGCCGATGGAACGCTGCGCGTCACCACGCGGCAGGGGCTGCAGGTGCATGGCGTTGCGAAAGGCAATCTGTGGCAAACCATTCACGACGTCAATGCGTCGCTGCTGACGACGCTAGGTGCCTGCGGCGACGTCGTGCGCAACGTAATGTGCTGTCCCGCGCCGCAGCGAAACGACCGCGTGCGCAGCCAGATGCAGACCACCGCCAGCGACCTCGCCAAGCATTTCGCCCCGCGCACTTCGGCGTACTATGAAATCTGGGTCGATGGTGAGAAGCGGTTGGAACAGTCGTCCAAAAGCAATGTTGAGCCAATCTACGGCCGTGCCTACCTACCGCGCAAGTTCAAGATTGGCGTCGCACTTCCGCAAGACAACTGCATCGACGTTTATACGCAGGATGTCGGCCTGCTGGCCGTCGTCGAAGCAGGTCAGCTTGTCGGTTACAACCTACTCGTGGGCGGCGGATTGGGCAATACGCCGAGTGTAAAAAACACATTCCCGCGGCTCGGTGATACCATGGCGTTCGTGCCGTATGCTAAGGTGCTGCGCGTCGTGACGGCCATCGTGGAGGTCCAACGCGATCACGGTAACCGCGAAAACCGACGCCGTGCGAGGATGAAGTATCTGCTGGACGAGTGGGGCGTGGATCGATTCAAGACGCGAGTCGAACAATACCTGGATGATGAGACCCTTGACGATCCTCGGCCTGTCACCGTGCATGGCATTGAGGATCATCTGGGCTGGCAGGCACAAGGCGACGGCAAATTCTACTTCGGCCTGTTCGTCGAAAACGGCCGGATCAAGGATGACGGCGATGCGCGGCTCAAGACCGGACTACGCCGAATTCTCGAACGCTTCCGCATGCCGGTGCGACTGACGCCGCAACAAAACCTGCTGCTGTGGAATCTCCAGCCGCTGTGGAAGGACGAAATGTTTGAACTTCTTCGGGAAGCTGGCATCAAGACACACGACGTAATATCGACCGTCCGACGCCACGCGATGGCCTGCCCTGCGCTGCCGACGTGCGGCCTGGCGATTACCGAAGCGGAGCGCGTGCTGCCCGGCCTGATCGACGAGCTCGAGACGCTGTTGGCCAAGTTGGATCTGAACGCGGACGAGTTCACCGTTCGCATGACCGGCTGCCCCAACGCCTGCGTCCGGCCGTACACGGCGGACATCGGCTTGGTCGGCAAAGCGGTCGGCAAATACACGATCCTGGTCGGCGGCAAGATGCTGGGCGACCGGTTGAATTTCATCTACAAAGACATGGTTCCGCTGAACGAGGTGCTCAGCGAGCTTTTGCCGCTGCTGATCTATTTCAAGTCGGACCGCCAACCAGCAGAAACACTCGGTGACTTCTGCCATCGGAAGGGCTTGGAAGATCTGCGGCGTTTTTCGGCCAAGTGAACTACAACCATGACATCATGCAAACAGCCGTTCGTCGAAGATCAAGCCAAGTGCGAAGTCGTCTTTGCCTATCACCAGCAGACGAAGCATCATTTCAATCGTTACGCGCGATCGCCGGGCTATCTCGATTGGGCCAACCAGCCGAACCCCTTTCGACATTACGAAGGGGCGCAGCAAACCAAGCTGGACGTTCATCGTCAGCCGCGGCCTCTGCCCTACGATCGGCTGTACGAAAAAGACGCCCTGCCGGCGCAGCCGTTAAACCTCGAAACACTGGCCGACTTTTTTCGTTACAGCCTGGCCCTGTCGGCTTGGAAACAATACGGCTCGTCCCGCTGGGCGCTGCGCATCAATCCGTCCAGTGGAAACCTGCATCCCACGGAAGCCTACGTGTTGCTGCCGCCGCTATCGGGTCTCAGCGACACGCCGACGCTCTGTCATTATATGCCGCAGCCGCATGCGCTGGAGCGACGAGCGTCTTTTTCCGAGGAAGTCTGGCAGCACCTGACGAATCTGCTTCCCGATGGTTCGTTCTTGCTTGGACTCTCGTCGATCTTGTGGCGCGAGGCGTGGAAATACGGCGAACGCGCCTTTCGCTATTGCCAGCACGACGTCGGGCATGCCCTGGCGGCCTTGAGATTCTCAGCCGTGTTGTGTGGCTGGGACCTACGATTGGCGCAGGGTTGGTCCACTGCCGAAGTGGCCATGTTGTTGGGTCTCGATCGAAGCGACGAGTTTTTCGCTGAGGAACGTGAAGAGGCCGAGCTACTTTGCATCGTTGGGCCAGATCTCGCGTCGCAAGATGAAATAGAGTTCGTGCCATCTGCGAAAGGAATCCGGCATCAGATTCGCGATGCGGTCTGGCACGGTCGAGCCAATCGTCTGAGCAAGCAGCATGCTGCCTGGCCGGTCATCGACGAGGTCGCCAGCGCCACGGCGATGCCGCAGGACACGCGCTTTGCCGATCCCCGAAATAATAGCCAGGCGCCGATCGCAGATGATGTCCGAAATGTTGATGCGCGGACGATCATTTCACAGCGCCGAAGTTGTTTGGGACTCGACGTCGGCAGCACGCTTTCGTTGAGGGCGTTTCTCCGCATGCTCGGCCGCACGCTGCCGGGACCCCACGCACCCTGGGACGCCGTTTGTTGGCGACCGTGCATTCACTTTGTGCTGTTCGTTCACCGCGTCATCGGGCTGCCATCGGGCATTTACGCCTTCGTCCGCGACCCCACGAAACTCGACGTGCTGCGGCGCGTCATGCGGTCGGAATTCGCCTGGCAATCGCCCGCCGGTGTGGAGGGTGATGGTCCACTGTACTTGCTCCGCGAGGCCGATTGCCGCGACGACGCCCGCACACTGAGTTGTCATCAAGACATCGCGTCCGACGGATTCTTCAGTCTCGGCATGTTGGCCGAATTTGCCGAACCGATACGTCGGCACGGAAGCTGGTTCTATCGCAACTTGTTTTGGGAAGCAGGCCTGATCGGACAGGTCTTGTACCTGGAAGCGGAGGCCGCCGGCGCGCGTTCGACGGGGATCGGCTGCTACTTCGATGACGCGGTGCATGACGTGTTGGGATTGACGGACAACCAGTTTCAGAGCCTGTACCATTTCACCGTGGGTATCCCTGTCGAAGATCGCCGGCTACAATCGTGGCCCGCCTATCCCGAAGCAAGCAAATAAAGCGGCCTTGACGCCAGCGAGGCGGGGTCCGACACTGTCCCCTACTGTTTTGAAATCGCGTGCATGAAGCTGGAGGACTCAGTGGAAATCGTCGAGGATGTCGCTTGCACAATCTGCGTCTGTCCTGGGGACTCGGAGATTCTGGAAATCCTGCCAAGCCGGGGAGGGAGCGATCGACGCGTCGACTAATCAAGAACCAAGGCGTCGAAAAAACAGTCTCCGGGAGATTACAAGGCAGGCTGGCAATTGATGAGTCCAGGTAAACCATGCGTCACAAAAAGCCCACTCCAATCCTTGGTGAACACAACACGAAGACCTGTCCTGTTTGTGGAAAGCCGTCGTACTCTGCGGATGGTATTCATCCGCAGTGCGCCGTGCAACAGGCCGATGCACTTCGTAAACAACAACTCAAGGCGAAAGAGAAAACAGAAGCAAACAAGAAGCCCCTGGCCCAAAGGCTGCCACAGACCCGGAACCAGAAGAAATGTCCAAAGTGCGGTGTGGGATCGCATGTCCGCAAGAAAATATGCGACTGTGGCTACGACTTTTTCAAGCCCTAAGTAATCGATGATGATGGACCGCCCAATTGAATCACTCCAAGGATGATTTGCCGTGCCGCTCGTGGATATAGAATTTTCGACCAATGGATGCGATCTACCCAGCGACGTTCGCGATTTTCTTCGCGAAGCATATCTGCGCGTCGGCCAGTTTGTCAGAAAAAGTCCCATCCGCGTCAGTGGCTTCGCCCCAAGTGGCTTCGCAACTGTCTATCGGTCTTTGCGAGCGATTGTCGAGGCCAAGCTCGCCCCGGGCAATTCGTTTTGCGAGTGGGGAAGTGGTTTCGGGGTGGCGGCGTCGTTGGCCGCAATGCTGAAATTCCGCGCCCACGGAATTGAGATCGAGAAAGGTCTCGTCGATGCGTCCAAACAGCTTGCAGATGACTTTGGCCTGCCCGTGGAGTTCGTTCACGGCAGCTTCATTCCGCCTGGGCGTGGAGCCCATGCTGATGAAGCCTGCGCCAAAAACAACGCTGAATGTTTTGGGCTCGTCTCGGACGCGGACAGCGCATACCGTAAACTGGGGCTCGAACCGCATGAGTTTGATTTATTTTTTGCCTATCCCTGGCCCGGTGAGGAGCAGGCAATCGAGAATCTGTTTGCACACTACGCCGCCGAGGGAGCACTGTTGCTGACTTACAACCAATACCATTCGGTGCGACTTCGCCGGAAGGTGGGTGAACGATCTGGTGGCCCTTAGGGCATTCGACTTTCAACGTCGAGCAGCGGAGACAGCTGCGATCCCAGGACTTCGACCCCTCCCAGGCCAGGCGAATGGCACCACGTCCATCAGCAGCTCAGTTGCCGGGGTTTCCAAATAGCGAGTTGATTCCTTCTTGTTTGGCTCCGTCCCGCATCGGTCGACGAGGAATCGCTGCACAGCCCCAGCATTCGCAGAACGGAATCCTCCTCTGGCACGTACCATCGCCTGCTGCCAGTTGATTGTCGCCAATCGATCCGATAGAATGGCGTGCTTGCAGTGGAGCAGCCTGAACACTGTGTTTTCCGGCGACGCTGCAGCGCACTTTTTTTGAGGAATTGGACAATGGCAGAAGGCACCATCAAGCGGCTCACGGACAGAGGCTTTGGATTTATCGACGCCGGGAGCGATAAAGACCTGTTCTTTCACTCGTCAAGCCTCGAAGGGGTGAGCTTCGAGGAGCTTCAAGAAGGACAACGAGTGTCGTACACCGAAGGAAGTGGACCGAAAGGGCCATGTGCGGAAAACGTCAAGCTGGCCTGACGGAATTGACAGGAACATTCGTTTTCAATCAAGGAGAAAAACACATGGGTGACAGGGGAAGTAAAGACAAAGGCAAAAAGGAACAACAGAAAAAGGCCCAGCTTAGCCCAAAGGAGAAGCGGAAACTGAGAAGAGAAAAGAAGAATAAGTGAATACGCACCGTCGAGTTTCCATGGCAACGTAGTTGCAATGAAGACCTCGAAGACCTCTACGTTGGTGCGTTAGCTGCCTCCCAAATCGGATAGCCAGGAGGAATTCCCTTCCCAGCCCCCACACCACCAGCATGTGGGTCGATACGGAACGGTGCGACGCAAGGGAACTTGCTCCTTGGCGAGCGTTCCGAAAACTCGCAAGGTTGGGAATCCGAAATAGCGACCGATTGTGAAACAGCGGAGAGCCGTGCGCTCATGCAATTACGGAGACCGCGATGAATTACCTATACGGTTCCAAGCCGGCCATTGACCGATGAGGACGACTCCGAGGTGCCCTACGGCCCAACTCCCAGTATGCTGTAGGAAGACTCCAGGCAGCTTGTTCAATGACTTACGATGTGATCAAGAACATCAGTGCCTACGAAGATGGCGAACTGAACGATGATTCCGTCAATGAATTGTTCCAGTATCTCGTTGATACCGATCAGGTGTGGGAGATGGAAGCAAATTATGGCCGGAAAGCAGTCGAGTTGGCGGAGGCGGGACGCATTAGGCTTCCCGACTTGGGGTTAGACACGACCTACTTCTTCGGTCCTTAGTCATGCTCAATCATCAAGCTTCAACCGTTCTCCTGTGACGTCTTCAATCGTCCATGCCAACCTTGCCATCGCACGCTGAAAATACTGTCTTCACATGATTAGTCCTCGGATTGGGGTGGCATCTCAATCCAATTCCTTGCCGCCACGGCACGCGCTGGCCGAACGGTCTCGCAACGCCGAAGTGTAGCGTGTAGCATAACGGACAGCCGCCGGGATGGTAAACGCCGGTCGGGTGCAGAATCAATATTCTTCTCTCACCGAGACTCGTCCATGTGCGTCCTCGTCTACGCCATCGAGAAACCCCAACTCCCACCCTTCGAGATGCCAGCGCGATTCAAACACGACATCACTTATTTCGTTACCCAGGCGGGAGAAGAAGGTGTGCCCGACTGCATCGCGGAAGGAGAATGGTGGGTACGGCAGGAAGACGCTCGGCGCATCTACGATGAGGGCGTCATTCGAGTCGTCTCCCCCCTCGACAGTGCCAATACCGCGGAGCTGGAGATTACCGAAGAACAGGAAGCGTGGCTCCATTGGATGATCCAGCATGAGATCGAACATGTGCGGCTGGAGTATCCGTCAAATAGAGAATGAATGCCCTGGGTGCCAAACGGAATCGGCCGTTCCAGGCTGACGTCCCAGAGCAGATCGGGATCCGGAAAGCGGCAATCCTCACGCTCCGGGACGTAGCCGCTTGATCTGAAAAACACCGAGAGTTCCTCAGTGTGGCGATGGGCATGTGTAAATGTCCTGTTCGGCCAAAAAACTGAACCGAATGCCAAATTGCGGCGATCATTAGGTTTACGTTCCTCGGCGAACGCGGATCTCGGCCGTCGTTTTCGGACCGATCGAGCGGATCCCCGATCGTGTCACGAAGCTGTGACAAAATGGTTAACATAAGCGAAATAGCACTCTACTAGGTGGCGGGCATGACAACTCCATTGAATCGGCACGCAACGTGGTTATACTCGTGTTCGCATAACTTACCATTGCCACCGCGTAGGACTTGAAGACCGACACATGCATTGGGTCGCCGCCAATTCCGTTTGCCGCGTCTTTACATCGGCGCTTTGCGCGGCCGCGGTCGTGCTTTTCGGCGGTTGCAATGCGCAGCAGAAGCCGGTGGATAAGGGCGAATCAACGCTCAGCGATCCGGCCGCAGGGCAGACGGTACATCCGACCCGCGACGCGGTGGCGAGCAGCGAAACGATGGCCGGCGCACGCCATTGGTACGAACGCGGTGACGCCTTGCTCGAGCGCCGTGATTACCCCGCGGCGATCGACGCCTTAACCCGGGCCATTCAACTCGACCCCGGCCTTGCTGATGCCTTTTACAAGCGCGCCAATGCCCTGGCCGATCAGGCCGACGAATCGCGCGACGAATCGCTGCAAGATTCTCTGACGGAAAAAGCCCTGGCGGATTACTCGCGCGCGATCCAACTCGATCCGAATCACGCCGACGCCCTGTACCAGCGCGGCGATCTGTTCAATCAACTCCGCGACACGCAGCGGGCGATGGCCGACTTCAACGAATTGATCCGCATCGATTCTCTCGACGGCCGCGCCTTCGTCGGCCGGGCTATTGCTCGCGCCGACCTGGAGCAATACGCCGCGGCGTGCTCCGATTTCCGTCGCGCGGTCGAGCTTGACCCCGATAATGCCAAGGCGCACGAGGCGCTGGCATTCATCCAGGCCACTTGTCCGCTGGCCGAGCATCGCGACGGGGTGCAGGCCGTGAAGAACGCCCGTCGCGCCTGCGAGTTGACGCAGTGGGACGCTTGGGATTACCTGGCGACGCTGGCGGCCGCGCTGGCGACCGCCGGCGATTTCGACGCGGCGGTGAATTGGCAAGCCCTTGTGGTGCAGATGGCCGCGGAGGATCGCGAGGCCGACCGCGAGGATCGCCTTACAGCCCAACAGTTGCTGGCTCGGTATCGCAACAACCGACCCTATTACGACCAGAGCGACGTCGAGCGGTCCGGTGGTGTTCCGGAGCAACATGTCCAGCGGCGCGCGGACGACAGCAACACGGAAGACCCCGTGCTGCGCAACGCCCAGAGCCTGTTGCAGCTTTACGACCAAAACCAAGACGGCGTTTTGCAGCGTGAGGAATGGGGCCACCTCAAGGGTCGCTGGGGCGAGGCGGACCGCGATCGCGATGGCAAGCTCTCGCTCGACGAAATGACGTATCGCATGGCGGCCTACACCCAGCCGGGCGCCGAGAAACTGGACGGTGAGACGCTCCTCCGACGACGTTTCCGACCGTTGCCGCCCGCCGAGCGCCTGCCCGCGGGGCTGCCGACTTGGTTTGCCGAGAAGGACACCAATCGCGATGGCCAGGTGATGATGTTCGAGTTCGCCAGTGAGTGGCCGGCCGAAAAGCTGGCTGAATTCAAGCGTTACGATCGCAACGGAGACGGGATCATCACGCCGCGCGAATGCCTGGCAGGGATGAAGAAGTAGGGCTGACCGCGAGCGCTTTTGCCCATCAACCCGCCCCTCACACTGCGGCCGATTGAGGACGACGATCAGCCGTTCTTGCTGCGGGTTTATGGCAGCACCCGCGCCGGTCACGAGCGGCGTTATGACCGACCCACCGCCGAGCCAAACGGACAAGGCCGCCGGGCCTCCGCTGGCTGAACTCTGCGGCCAGCTCGCTGAGCTTGGAAACCTCACGCCCGACTTGTTCGATCCACACGTCGGCGAGGGTAACCGTTCACAGGTTGGGCAATAACGATGGCGGAGTTTGCTTTGAGAAGTGGGCAGTGACTGCTTTGGTCAAGTAGTCGTAGACTGATCGCTTTTGTAGACGGCATGTTTCTGAGACCGTCAGCATGCGTTCGATGAAACGACTGCCCGATTCGCTTTGCGTGCCGAAGCTCAGCTTGCGGTAGATTACCGCCGGTCGCAATGCCCGCTCCGCCGTGTTGTTGGTCGGCTCGATGCCCTGCACGTCGAGG
>JADFKK010000307.1 GCA_022564995.1 Planctomycetota bacterium
CCCACCACCATCGACGACACGTTTGCCGAGGCGTTTGGCATGCGCTACGCGCGGGTGCTGGTGACGGCGCACGATGAGCATTGGCTCGATGCGGCGGTGCGGGAGCTATCGGGTTATGGCAGCTCGGTAATATCTTGCGACGCCGAGGTCGGATTGGAGCGGCATCTCACGCCCGAAGAGACGCCCGACGGTCGCATTGGAGCGGCGCTGCTGATCTTCGGCTTTTCGACCGAAGCGCTGGCGGTCGCGGCGGCCAATCGCGTCGGGCAGTGCGTGATGACTTGCCCCAGCACGGCCGTGTTCGACGGGCTGCGCGAGTCGAGCGAGCGTATTCCGCTGGGCAAACAGATCCGCTACTTCGGCGATGGCTATCAGAAGAGCAAGCAAGTTGGCGGGCGGCGTTACTGGCGAATTCCCATGATGGACGGCGAGTTTCTCATCGAAGAGAGTCTCGGCGTCGAGAAGGGAGTGGCCGGCGGTAACATTATCATTCAGGCCGTCTCGCTTACCGCCGCTCTCGATGCGGCCCGTCGCGGGGTCGATGCGATTGCCGAGCTGCCCAACGTGATCGCTCCCTTTCCCGGCGGTGTGGCGCGCAGCGGCAGCAAGGTCGGCTCGCGTTACAAAAAACTGAAGGCGTCGACCGCCGATGCCTACTGCCCCACGCTTCGCGGCCGAGTCGAGTCGAAGCTGCACGACGAGGCCAACTGCTGCCTGGAAATCGTGGTCGACGGCGCCGACGAGGCAGCCGTTGGCGGGGCCATGAGCGCCGCGATGCGAGCCAGCGCCGGCGAGGGCGTGGTGGCCATTTCCGCCGGAAATTACGGCGGCAAGCTCGGCAAGTTCCACTTCAAGCTGCACGAGCTGGTCTGAGGCGGCGCCCAAAAAACCTTGTTTCGCGAGAATTTCCTTGCCCTGACTTGGCGGCAATGTTAGACTAAACATCCCGACGTGAGCGGCACGGCGCTAGCCGCCGGTAATACGAAAATACCGGCTCACTCGATGCGAAAACACCGGCGGCTAGCGCCTCGCCGCTCATTATCTATCGGAGTCGATACCATGCGATGCGTCTCTCTCGCCACGTTGATCGTCGTCCTATCTGCGGTCGTGACCGATCCGCTGTTGGCCGACTGGGCAGACACTTTCACCGACGACTTCGAGCAGGCCTGGACGTTTCAGGACGACGACGCGAACGCTCCGCCCGATGCGACCGTGATTGTCGCCGACGATGGTCGCCTGAAGTTTTTTCCGAACTCAGCCGAGCTGGCCAACGGAAATTTCGATACCTTCGCGATTGGTTTCGTCGGTCCGGACGTGCCTGCCGGCGAGCCCGACCCGTTGTTCACCGACGTGCGGCTTCGCGCTACCGTGTCGCCCTTTCCCGATATGCCCACGCTCGGCGGAGGCCAGGCCCTTAGCAACAACGATGCCTTTCTGGCGATTCGTGGCAACGGCGCCAGCGCTTATATCTTGGCGCTGGACCAATTCAGCGGCGGAGTCGACCTGCTGCGTAGCGACAACGCGGACCTTACCGAGTTCGACGGGGGACAGGGTAATGTGCCCGACTTCGATCCGACCAAGTCTTACGTGATGGAAATGACGGCCGTCGATCAGACCATCACCGGCGCTATTTTCGAATTGGGAAACAACACGCCACTGGTCAGCCTGAGCATTACCGATGACTTCTACTCAGACGGTTGGTCGGGACTCGGCGCGGCCGTGAACGATAACGACGAAATTGGCGGCGATGGTGGGCTCGGCCGCACGCCCGTGGCGGTGATCTTCGACGACGTTTCGTCGGTGTCGCTGCCGATCGACGAATTGCTCAGCGATCTGACCGGCAACGGCTTCGTCGACTTCGAGGATCTGACCGTGCTGCTGGCAAATTGGAACAAAGACGTGTCGGCCGATCAGGGTAACCTGGTCGAAGCGGATACCACGGTTGTCAATTTCGACGATCTCACGGTGCTGTTGGCCGATTGGACCGGACCGGGCCCGGCCGGTGCTCCCGAAGCCGCCCTGGCCGCCCACGGCGTTCCCGAGCCGTCGACCGGCCTGTTGGCGCTATTGGGAATACTGGGTCTCGGCACGATGCGTTGGCGGCGAATGTAAAAGTAGAAGCGGCGTCCCGCCGCTTTCCGGAGAGCAGGTGTCGCGAAATCGCTCCTGATGCGGCAAGATGCCGCGTCTACGGTATCCGCTTCGGCCGATACACGGCCACGTCCGATCCGTCGGCCAGCAGCGCGGAGTCGGGCGGGGCGGACAGCGGATCGACGAACGCTTCCCCGTAGACCTGCGCCACGTCGCAGGCGAATTCGGCGTCCTCGGCCGCGCGAAGTTTCCATGGCGGATGTTCGACCTGATACTCGACCGTGCCGCCGTCGCGTTGTGTGCAGTAACCCCAGTAGTGCTCGGTGATAAACTCTTCGAGGCTGCCGGCCTGTGGAAATTCGAGCGGGCCGTGCGGGTGAATCCGCATGTGGTTCCAGCGGCCGGACGTCTTGAAGGAGTATTCTACCGGTTCGTCGGTGCAGCGTCCCTCGTCGTCGAGCGTGAGGCGGTGTCGCATCGGCACGGCGACGTAGGGCTCGTTGTAGACCCGCCGCGCTACGGTTGCGATGGCCCAGCGGGGCACGATTTCTTTGACGAACACGACACCTCGACGGATTTCGTCGCCCACTTCTCGGCGGACGTAGATTCTCAGGTTAAGTTCCTCGAAGTTGCGATGCAGTGGAATGGGAAGTCCCCACAAGGCAGTTCGCAGAAACATGAACCCGACGAGGCTGACGTACGCCTCGCCGCCGTACAGGTCGAGTTGCGTACCCCGCGGCACCAGCGGTTGCAGCAATTCCGGATCGACCCGGTAGTTGAGCATTGCCAGGTGGCGCCATTGGGCCGTTAGGAAGGGACGTTGGCTTGGCATGAATCGGCCCTCGACCGTTGGAATGCGATGCTGTCCTCAGAGCAACCCGGCTCCGCTAAAAGAACCGCACTGAACAACGCCGCTTAACCGCCAGTTGAAGAGTCATGATCCTACATGCGACTTTCGCTACAGCGGACGGCGAGGTATTTCGCGCGGGAAGGGGGGCAGCTCCGAGGGCGGAAGCACGCCGCCGGTTTCTTCTTGCCACATCCGGCGGTCCTCGTCCGTGGCGTAAAATCGCAGCCACAGGCGCGGGTCGCTGCTCACGTTGGCGCAGTCCCAGTGAAGATAGTTTTTCGGCGAATCGATCCGCTTCTCGCGCGCCGGAAGAATGTCGCGAAAGATCAGCCAATACAAATCGCGGTCGGGCAGATGATCGGAGAAGTCGAGCATGATCCGCTTGCTCTGAAGGTGGCGGATAACTTCCCAAAGACAGGCGTGAATCCGCTCGTCGTCGAGGCTGTCCGGATGCGGCAGCGTCATCTCCGGATCGAACCAGCGGCTGATCGGTTCGACCGGCGCCCGCTCCCAGGCCAACATCGACTCGAGGTATTCGTTCTCAGCCGGCGTCGGCATTTCCAGCACGTTCACGCGGCGCAGCGCTTCGTCTAAATGCGGTTCGAGATCGTCGCGCAGCTGAGCGTTGCGCAGCAGGTGCTCGACTTCTTCCGGTCGTGGTCGACGGGAAATGGGCATAGGGAAACCGACCTTCGAGGTAGCGCCGGCGCGGCGGCCGGTGAGCGTGTTGCGATGCTATCGGTCCGTGACAAAACACGGCCTTCTTTGTTTGACTCTAACAACAATCGCCGATACTTCAAGACTCCGTGGCTACAGGTCGGGCAACATCTTTTCACCACGCAGGACACGACCGCTACGACAGGAAACCTTGGCCCGCAAAGTCGACACGATTGGCAAACTCGTGTCGAAACGGACCGACAATTCGCCGCAGCATGGCGTGCGGTGCCAGTCTGATCCAAGAAAAACGCCGCCGCACGCCCCGTGACGTGCTGCGGCATGGTGTGCCCTCTCGCTGTCGGAGGCGTCTCCGACGGCGAACCTGGGTAACGGCGTCTCCGACGGCCATCCAGCACCTATTTCTTGCTCTCGCCGGCCGCCTCTTTTTTCTCGGCTTCCTTCTTTTTGTCGTTGTCGTCAGCGTCGTCGACCGGCCCGAGATGCTTGGCCAGCAGCTCGCCCAATTCCGGGCCGCGGGCATTGAGCGAGATGACCTTACCCTGTTTATCGACGAGAATCACCGACGGGATGCCCATGATGCCGTAGTAGTTGACCATCGGATGTTCCCAGCCGCCAGTGCCGGGCTTGTCATTGAACAGCGTTTTCCAGGGGATTTTCCGATCCGCGATGAACTTCTTGACCGTTTCGCGATCGCCGGGCGCGTCGCCGTCGAGACTAATGGCCAGCACGTCGAAACCGTGCTTGTGATAGCGCTTGTAGTTTTCCAGCACGTTGGGTAGCTCTTGGATACACGGCCCGCACCAGGTGGCCCAATAGTCGACCAGCACGACCTTGCCCTGGTAGTCTTCCCAGTTCACTTCGGTTCCGTCGAGCAAGGTGCCAAACACTTTGATCGGATTTCCGATCAGGCCCAGCCGGCGGGCGACGCCGACGAACTTTTTGCCGTAGCCGGCGATATCTTTATCGTCGCTCTTGGCGAGCAGCTCGCCGCTGCTGCGGTAGATGCCGGCCGCCAGATCGACCTCACCCATCTGCTCGACCATCTCGGCCACGTCCGACACCAGACGGATATGATCCTGCACCAATTTTTTCGTGCCGGCCAGGTAGTCATTCAGATCCTTGGCGATCGTCTCGATGAGCTTCTTGTCGACCTTGGCCCCCTGAACAATCACGCCGCGCACGTGCTCCTTAAGCTTGGCGACCTGCTGCTGAAACTGGTAGAACTTCGCCACCGCCACAACCTCCGGGCGCTTGTCGTCCTTCAGGCTGTCGATGAACTTACGCATATCGGCGGCGATTTTCTCGCCATCGTCGCCGAATTGGGCGAGCAACTTCATCGCACCCAGCTTGGCGGTGATCGCCGTAGCGGCCTGTTCGCCGGTCGTCTCGCCGGCCAATAGTGTGTCGACCGCCTTAACGATCGCCTGTCTCATCTTGATGAGGTCGGCGATGAATTCTTCACGCGTGCTGCCTTTGGGTCGCTGCGTGCCCAGCTTTTCAATGAAGTTTGCGAGTGCTTCCGGCGTTCCGTCTGGCACGGCGTATGGGTCCGCTTCTGCCTTACCAGCTTCCGCTTTGTCGGCTTCCGCTTTGTCGGCCGGCGGATCGGGTTCCTGGGCGAGGTTGGTGGAGCACGCGCCGCTCACCAGCCCAACGGCCAGCATCACCGCGACAGCAACCCACGTTCGACAAGACCCTATCTGTATTGACATGACGGAGTTCTCTTTCTCGTAGATCCAAGGAGGGCGAATTGCGGAGGGACAACCGAGGCGCAACGTATACTAACCGCCCAGACAGTCGAGATCAAGAACGACCGGGGCGGACCGTTAGATAGTTAGGAGTTCGGTGAAAAAGTAGTGCTAGAAGCCAATCCTAGCCCGAAGCGTGAGTTTTGAAGTTGCGCGTTTTTAGTCCCGGAGGGACGGCATCGAATAGCCTGGGTCGCCAGCCCCAGGGACAATGTCGATTTTCCAGCGGAAAGCCCCGGAGGGGCGACACCGTGCGACGTCATCCGATGTCGCCCCTCCGGGGCTTCCAGAACTTAATTCGACCACGATTTCCTACGTACCTGTCGGCCAAATGGTTCGGCCTGAGCGGTAAATCACAACGTCGCCCGGCTACCGCTGATCCAACTCGATGAACTCCCGCTGCGTCGCACCGGTGTACATCTGTCGGGGTCGGCAGATTCGCTTGGTGGGCGAGTCGTGCATTTCTTTCCAATGGGCCAGCCAACCGGGCAGGCGGCCGATGGCAAACAGCACGGTAAACATCGACATAGGAATGCCAATCGCCCGATAGATGACGCCGGAATAGAAGTCGACGTTCGGATAGAGCTTTCGCTCGATGAAGTATTCGTCGTTGAGCGCCGTCTCTTCCAGCTCTTGGGCGATGTCGAAGATCGGATCGTCGATCGATCGTTTGGCCAGCAACTTACGACAGGTTTCTTTGATGATGGTCGCCCGGGGATCAAAGTTTTTATAAACCCGATGCCCAAAACCCATCAGCCGGAATCCGTTGCTCTTGTCTTTGGCCATCTCGACGTATTTCTTGACGTTGCAGCCGTCTTCGCGAATTTTCTCCAACATGCCGACGCAGGCTTCGTTGGCCCCGCCGTGCAGCGGTCCCCATAAGGCACAGATGCCGGCAGCCACGGAGGCGAACAAATTGGCGTCGGACGAGCCGACCATCCGCACCGTCGAGGTGCTACAGTTTTGCTCGTGATCGGCATGCACGATCAGCAGCAGATTCAGGGCCTCGACAAAGTCGGGGTCGATCTCGTACTCTTCGGTCGGCAGCGCGAACATCATCTGTAGAAAATTATCGCAATACTCCAGGTCGTTTCGCGGGTAGTTAAACGGCTGGCCGATCGACTTTTTGTGGGCGTAAGCGGCAATGGTCGGCAGCTTGGCGATCAGCCGCAATATCGATATTTCGACCTGATCCGGATCGGCCGGATCGAGCGAGTCCTGGTAAAACGTCGACAACGCTCCGACGACCGAACTGAGGATCGCCATCGGATGGGCATCTCGCGGGAATCCGTCGTAAAACAGCCGCATGTCTTCGTGCAGCATCGAATGCCGCCGCAGCGATGTGCGAAACCGCGACAGCTCGTCGGCGGCGGGCAATTCACCATAGATCAACAGGTAGCTGACCTCGATGAAGTCGCAATTCGCGGCCAACTGCTCGATCGGATAGCCACGATAGCGGAGAATGCCTTCTTCGCCGTTGAGAAAGGTCACGCCGCTGGCCACCGATCCGGTGTTCACGTAGCCCTCGTCCAGCGTGATCGCACCGGTCGTCGCACGCAGCTTTGAAATGTCGATCGCCTGTTCCTGCTCCGTCCCGACGAGCAGCGGGAGTTCGAGCGTCTCATCACCAATTTGTAGCTTTGCCACCTTGCTCATCAAGGCCGTCCTTTCCGCGACTGGATTCATATTGTTGTTCCTTACAGCGGTGCTGCGGGAAGACACGCAGGGAAATGCACCTCCGGCGGCCACCAGACATGATGAGTCATTCCCTCCGCCAGCGGGGCCAACGGGCGGGCGAGCCGCACGGATCGAACTGTTTGGCCCGGCGGACGCCGATGTGTTGAGTCTAACGACCCAGAGGCGGTTCGGCAATTCGCCCAGCGAAGGAAAGTGTACGTCGCCGGTTGCTTTTCGCACCGTCGGCGGTTCACGGCCGGCTCTCATGCCTCGATCAAGTCAACGTAAGACTTGTCTATCAAATCACTTGCGACGATGGAGAAGGCCTGAAGAAGTTTTTCGACCTGATGCTGCCCGCTGGCGTCCGAGTCGGCGACATCCAGAACCGCCTCGAATTCCAGAAACGAGCCCAGGCGTTCGACCTGATCCAGGTGGATCCTGACGTTGTGATGGAGAAAGACTTCCCGCCGTTTGCGAACGACAGCTCGCACGCCGAGAGCCGCGGACAGAGCCCGCTTCAACGCCTGCGGCTGTGCGATCTGGACCAAATGGTAGTCGCTGGCTTTGGGGCCGGGCTGGTCGGGGCGGCTGTAAGCGATCAGTTCGGCCCCGCGACCGTCCATTTCGCGGAGTTTCAGGCGGCCCGTCGCGCAGAGGAAGTAGGTGTCGGTCTGTGAGAATGAGCCGATCCGCTCGGTGGCTAGCCGCTCGGCCACAATGCGTGCCTGCTCAAGAGAGCAAAGCCGGGCCTTCAACTCGATGTTGCGCCTCAGAGGAGCGGAAGCAGCGGAAAACGGCGGCCCGACGGGTGACATGCCAGGCTATCGTATCGGCCCCGGCAGATGCTGTACAGCGGCGCGAATGATCCCGCTTAGCATCGTTCGAGAAATAACTGTCGTAGCTACGCTCGCCAGAGCGTGGAGGTCTGCCGTCTGGCGACGGCAGCTACAACGAAATTGGGCACTCATTTTACGAACGATGCCTACCGGCCAAACCGATCGGTCGGCCGCGCATCGAGCCGCCGGCCAATTCGCTCCTGTTGCTGGCGATCTTGCTCATCGTAGACGGTCCAGACGATGGCGTCTTGGCGAATGCGGGTTTTGAAGGCGGCGAGTGCCTCTTGGCGCCGCTGCTGAAGAATGGTCTCGCGGATTTTATCCTGGACTTCGGAAAAAGAGGTGCGGTTGGAATCGACCCGCTCCATCACGCGAACGATGTGCAGGCCCTTGACATCTTCGATGATGCGACTCATCTGGCCGACCTTCAGGGTGAAGATCGCCTCGTCGAGCGTTTTCGACGAAAGGCTTCCCTGCGTCGTCCAGCCGTAGTTGCCACCCTCGTCGGCGGTGAACCCTTGCGAGCCGTCTTTGGCAACCGCCTCGAACGCCTCATTTCGCAGCACGCGATTGCCCAACCGTGCCAACATGCGATGCGCCTCGTCCCTGCTCGGCGTGTTTTCAAAACGGATCGAAAGTTGCTGCCAGCGGGCCCGCCCGATATTGTCGAATTCGCTGCCGTTTTGCTCGTAATAGCTAATCAATTCGGCGCTACTGACGATTTTCTCGACATTGACCTCGCGTTGCATCCACATCCCCGTAATCAACGATTCCACGTAAACGCGCTTCGAAGCCTCGAGTGACGTGCCGTTGCTGCGCAGCGCCGCGTCTAATTCGATTCGGGAGCGAACTCCCAATCTTTTCATCAACTCCTTGATGCCCTCTTTCTCGAACCTTTTTCCCACGTCCGCCAGGAGTTTTTCCATCCTTTCCGGAGGGAGCTTCCGGCGAACGTCGGCAAAGATCAATTTGGTCTCGATCATCTGGTTCAGCACTTGACGCGCGCGCTGTTCCCGAACGTCTGCCAGTTGTTTTTTCTGCTGGCGGTATTGGGCCTCTGGCATCGAGCCCGAACCGCGGGCCTCTTCCAGCTTCTTGACGTAAGGAGCCATCGTCGCGTCGACCGAGCCGAACACGTCGCCTTCCAGGATCACTTCCAGCGCGACGCGAGCCATGACCCGCGAGCCTTTAATCGGCTCAAGCTCGCGCGGTTGCTGAGGGGGGCGGCGCCGATCCGCGTTGAAGTTCGAAGGCGGGTCACGACGCTGGATCGGTTGATCCGTATCGGGATATCGGACGGGCGAGTTGGAATCGCGCCTGACAGGAGGCGGCCCGAACAGGCGATCCTGGTTGGAAAGCGGGACGAAACCGACACGGGGGCCGCTAAAAGGGCCATCGCGATCAGCCTCACTCCAAGGAATCTGATGGGCCGATGGCTGCGGCGACGCATAACGCTGGCGCGGAGGCGCATATTGGGCGGACGGATGATCGCGCCAGCTTCCCGCATATTCGCCGGAATCGCGCCTGTCATTGCGCGACTGCGCCCACAGCACGCCCCCGAAGGCGAAGCCGGACAGCAACAGAATGGCACTAAACCAACCTTTCACGGTGCGCTGCTTTCTGGTGGTGGAGATATTAGCCCAGATTATTCATCAGCCGCGGGGCGCTAGCCCCCGGTTCCTGCCGCGATCTGTACGAACCGGGGGCTAGCGCCCCGCGGCTGATTGACAGCGAAACGCCTACGGCGTAAAGCGCGCGACCAAACCGCCCGCACACCAGAACGCGGCGGAATTGTAGGGGCCAGCTACGCCGGTTGCAACAGCGATTTGGCCGCTTCGTAAATCGCATTGCCGTCCGTAACTGCTTTGCCCAGCGGAAGATACGCCGTCCGCTCGTCGACAATCCGCAACGTCTGCGAACTGCCTGCTTTTAGCTCGTCGATCCGAGACCGGTCGCTGAAGCCGAAAACCAGATAACCATCTTCGACGTGAATCGAGTGAATCTGCCAACCGGTGGCGAAGATTCGCAGGCGGGCCAGCTCGAGCAATCGTCGGGTCACCTCCGGCATGGCCCCGAATCGATCGACCAATTCCTCGGCGAAATCGGCCAATTCTTTTTCGCTGGCGATGCGGGCCAGGCGGCGATAGAGGTCGATCTTGGTCCGCATGTCGGATAGATACGTTCGCGGCAAATACGCCTCGACCGGCAAATCGACATTCACGTCGACCGATGCCTTGGGCGGCATGTGCTTCAGCCGGCGAACCGCTTGCTCCAGCAACTCGCAGTACAATTCGTAGCCGACCGTGGCGATGTGCCCGCTCTGCTCGGTCCCCAGAATGTTGCCGGCCCCGCGAATTTCCAGATCGCGCATGGCGATGGCAAAGCCGGCCCCCATGTCCGAGAATTCCTCGATCGCCCGCAGCCGCCTGGTCGAGGCGGGCGAAACGTGCTTGGCCGGGTCGAGCAGCAGATAACAATAGGCCCGATGTTTATAACGCCCCACTCGGCCGCGAAGCTGATGCAGGTCGGCCAGCCCGTAACGGTCGGCCTCGTCGATGAAGATGGTGTTGGCGTTGGGAATATCGAGCCCGCTCTCGATGATCGTGGTGGCCAGCAGCATGTCGAACTTGTGGTCGACGAAATCAAGCATCACCTTTTCCAGCTTGGCCTCGGGCATTTGGCCGTGGGCGATTTCGAGCGTGGCCTCCGGCACAATCTCGCGCAGCCGCTGGGCCAAGGCGTCGATGTCGTGAACCCGGTTATGGACAAAGAAGATTTGTCCGCCCCGGCTGATTTCGCGCAGCACCGCGTGGCGGATCAGTTCATAATTGAACCGCGTGACCCGAGTCTCGACCGCCAGGCGGTCGGCCGGTGCGGTCTCTAAATTGGAAATGTCGCGCAATCCCAAGAGTGAAAAGTGCAAGGTCCGCGGTATCGGGGTGGCCGTCATCGTCATCACGTCGACGGTCTGCCTTAGCGATTTGAGCCGCTCCTTGACCGCGACGCCGAAGCGCTGCTCTTCGTCGATGATAACCAGCCCCAGGTTATGAAACTTCACGTCTTTCGAGGCCAGCCGGTGCGTGCCGATGACGATGTCGATGCTGCCGGCCGCGAGCTTCTTGATCGTCTCGCGCTGCTCCTT
>JADFKK010000308.1 GCA_022564995.1 Planctomycetota bacterium
GCAAGAGCCGCCGCACTGACCCGGCCGAGAAGGTGCTCGATCGCGATCCGAATCTCAAGAACGCGGTCGCCCAGATTGAAAAACAATTTGGCGAAGGCGCGATCATGCCGCTGGGCGGCGGAAAGATCGCCCGGATTAAGGGCATCTCCACCGGCAGCCTGTCGCTCGACATGGCCCTCGGCGGACAGGGACTGCCGTCTGGCCGGATCGTCGAGATCTTCGGCCCGGAGTCGAGCGGCAAAACGACCGTGGCCCTGCACGCCATCGCCGAGGCCCAAAAGAAAGGCGGAATCGCCGCCTTCATCGACGCGGAACACGCCTTGGATCCCGCCTGGGCCAAGAAGCTGGGCGTGCAGCTCGAGACGCTGTTGGTCAGCCAGCCCGGCTGCGGCGAAGAGGCGATGCAAATCACCGAAATGCTGATCAAATCGAACGCGGTCGATATTATCGTTATCGATTCGGTCGCGGCCCTGGTGCCCAGGAAAGAATTGGAGGGCGAAATCGGCGATACGCACGTCGCGCTGCAAGCCCGGCTGATGAGCCAGTCGCTCCGCAAGCTGACCGGGGCCATCTCCAAGAGCAAAACCGCGGTGGTCTTTATCAACCAAATCCGCGAGAAAATCGGCGTCATGTTCGGCAGTCCGGAAACGACCCCCGGCGGCCGAGCCCTGAAATTCTACACCTCCTGCCGGATCGACGTGCGGCGGATTGGCCAACTTAAAGACGGCGAAGACATCGTCGGCCAGCGGGTGCGGGCCAAAGTGGTGAAGAACAAGGTGGCCCCGCCGTTCCGCGTGGCCGAGTTCGACATGATGCACAAAGACGGGATCAGCTACGAGGGCGATATCCTCGACCTATCCTTGCAGCACAAGATCGTCGTCCGCGCCGGGGCCTGGTTCCGTTACGGCGATCTGCAACTGGGCCAGGGCCGCGAACGGGTGCGGGAGTTTTTGAAAGAATCGCCGGAAGTGACCGAGGAGTTGAGGAACAAAATTTTCGCGCTCGGCGGGTTTGCCGATCTGGTGCCCGGGGGCGAAGAGGCGCCGGAAGATAAAGATAAAGATAACGAAGAGAGTACTGAAGGGGCGGAACAAATCGAAACGAGCGGTTAAGGCGGAGCCATCGGTTCACCGCGGGCGGTCGTACTTCCTGAAGCGACTGCGGTGGCGGGCCGATTCATTTAGGTGCTCCGCAGCTGCTTAAGGCGGAGGATCTGAAGCATGAGTCGCTTTTCGTTGAGATGCCCGCGATGCCTTGCGGGCTTGTATGTTGCGGCGCTGGGGCTTGCGGCGGTCGGTTCGTCGTCCGCCCAGGAGCCGACGGCCCTGCAGTTCGCCATTCAAACCGAGAAGCTGCTGGTCAGCGCTATCGCTTCGGCGGAAAAATCGGTGGTGGCCATCGGCCGAGACGGTTTTCGAGAGCCTGTGGCGCGCGTGCCTGTACCCGTTGGACCGGGCGGCGATCTGCGGAGACTCCGGCCTCGGGTCGCCCGGCCGAATCCTGAGGATCTCGACTACGTCCACGACGAGTTCGCGACCGGTGTTGTCGTCGACTCCAACGATTCCCGCACGCTGATCCTCACTAACTATCATGTGTTGGGCGATCTGTCCAAGGAAAACGAGCGGTCTCGCTTTTACGTCACCACGATCGAGCGAAAAAAATACGTCGCCAAGATTCACGCCGCCGATCCATATAACGATTTGGCAATACTGCGTATTTCAGCGACGGGGCTCAAGCCGATCAAGATGGGCGACGCCTCGAAGATGAAGAAAGGCCGCTTCGTCATCGCCCTGGGCAATCCTTATGCCATCGCCCGAGACGGTCAGGCCAGCGCCAGCTTTGGCATCGTGGCCAATATCGCCCGCAAGGCCGGGTCGTTTCCCGAGGAATCGCCGAAAAAGAAAAAGCCGACGCTGCATCATTACGGCACGCTGATCCAAACCGACGTCAAGCTGATGCTCGGCACGAGCGGCGGCCCGCTGTTGAATCTACAGGGCGAGATGATCGGGCTCACTACGGCCGCGGCCGCGCTAGTCGGTTACGAAAAGTCATCCGGTTACGCCATCCCAGTCAACGACACGTTCCGCCGCGTGCTGGCGTTGCTCAAAAAGCGCGACGAGGTCAAGTTCGGCTTTCTGGGTATCAGCCCGGCGAATCTTTCACCTGCGAAAATACGCGACGGCGCCCAAGGCATCCGCGTCGACGGCGTCGTCTTCGGCACTCCGGCGGCCAAATCCAACGGACTGAAGGCCGAAGACATCATCACCCACGTCGCCGGTCAGCCGGTTTACGAGTCAGACGACCTGATTCGCGAGATCAGCAAGCGGCCGGTCGACAGCGTCGTCACGATCGACGTCTTGCGACGCGACGCGCCGCGGCGAGTAACGGTCCGCCTCACCAAGGCTCCGGTGATCGGCCGTAAAATTTACAACCGGCCGCCGAGTTGGCGGGGGCTGCGGGTCGACTATCCCACGGCGGTCATCCGTCTTACCGACAGCTCGCTGGGCGGCGTCGGCCCCTGTGTCGCCATCACCGAAGTCGAACGAGACAGCCCCGCCTGGCAAGCCGGATTGCGCGAGGGCATGTTAATCACGGCCGTCGACAAGGCGAAAGTCGACAGCCCGTCCCGTTTCCGCTCCGCCCTGGCCAACAAGCCCGGCGCCGTCAAAGTCCAGATCTCCGACCCCCAGCGCCGCGGCCCCGGCCGATCGGTTACGGTGCGGGCGGAATGATATGGAGTTCCGTGGGGAGCAGCTAAGAGGGCGACCGAAAAATAATTGACCGGTTTCGCGTTCCGGCGAGCGGAGGCCGTTAGGCCGCCGGTAATCCCCGCTGGGCGTCAAGCTCGGCGCATGCGGTCGTATTACCCCCAAGCTCACGCTCGGGGCTCGCCATGCAAGAATGCGACACTTATTTCCCGAACGATACATAGGCCATTCGCCGTCGGCCGCAACCGCTCAGGCCGATGAATCCCAAGACAGCCAACAACAGCGAGGACGGCTCGGGAATGAGATGGTCACCGTGGGCGGCGATGGCGGCGACTTTGGCTTGTCGTTCGGCCAGGTCAGTGATGTCGCCTAACTCGTAGATCGCGTATTCGTCGATCAGCCCCAGAAACGGATTGGCACCGAGGGTCGAATTACCGATGCCGATGGCGTTCAGACCGTGGCCGGCCGAGAACGCGCTGGTGGTGTCTGCGGTGAGCACGCCGTCGACGTAGATTTCCCGCAGGTTGTCCTTGAAACCGCTGTTGTTGCCGTGAAAGGCGAGCACCACATGATGCCACTCGCCGACGCTTACCGGGCCGGCGCCGGTCCGCGCGCCGTGAAACAACTCCAACTCGGGCGTAGGACTCGCTGCGCCGTTGAACCCGTAGATAATACCCGGGTCGTTCGACCCGGCGGCAAACGTCTCGCTGAGATACTGCGCGCCGTCGCGTTCGGCCTTGAACCAAAATTCGACCGCCCATTGTTGTGTGGCGATGAAGTCTTCGCCCGGTCCGGTGCCGGGGGAGAACAGATTGTCGGCGAAAAATCTTGAAACACCGATCCCATCGAAGCTGGCGGCGCGACCCAAGCTCACCCCGCCGACGCTGGTGGAGGGCGCTCGGCCGGCGCCGTTGATCGCCCGCAATTCATTGCTCGGCATGTCGTTGACCAGACTCTTGGCATTGTCCTTGTCGCCCGCTTCGTCGAACGTCCAATACAGCAGCGGGTTGTCTGCCAGAACCGCGTCGTTGTAGGCGCTGGCGTGCGACGTATCTGTAACGACGAACGCGAGAATGGCGATCAACAGCGCGGCGAGGGTGACCCGTATTGTCATGGTGCTTTCCTCCAAGAGATAAAAAACCTTCAACTGTCCCACGCTCCGCGGCGTGGCGCAATAAGAAAGGCACCGGCGATCACGCCGCGCGACGCCTGTCGCGGCGAGATCTCCGGCGCCCGAACGGTCGATGGATCGCAGGTGTGAGTCATTGGCTTGGTGTAGGCTGATGGAACTTAGTACATTCTAGCCGACGGTCTGGCAGATGCAACAATTTCCGAGACCAATGACCAATTTAGGGGGAGATATGCCTGATCCGCTACGGTCACCGTCGGTATGGATAGTCGAGTGCCACTCGGTGCGCCTCCACAATTGCATCAACTGTCGATTATGGATACGATGAGGCTTCCTTCCCGGGCCGACATGCCTGATTTCCCTGCCCGCTCATAAAATGGAGTATCCCGCCATGTTGCGTTTTGTTCGCTTACTGCCGGTGCTGGTTTGTGTCTCGCTCTTGGCCGCCAACTGGCCGCAATTTCGCGGACCTGGCGGAAGCGGCGTTTCGACGGAAACGGGGCTGCCGACTACCTGGAGCGATGAAGAAAACATCGTTTGGAAGGTGAAGCTGCCGACCTATGGGGCGTCGAGCCCGATCACCTGGGGCGAGAAAATTTTCATCGCCGGTTACAGCGGATACGGCGCGGGCGATGGTGGCAAACAGGGCGACCTCAAGCGACACGTGACGTGCCTCAACCGGGCCGACGGCAAGGTGCTGTGGGATAGCACGGTCGAGTCGACGCCCAATGACAAATCGTACGGCGGATTCGTGCGGCTGCACGGCTATGCCTCGGCCACTCCCGTCACCGACGGCAAGGCGGTGTATGCCTATTTCGGCAAGACCGGCGCCGTGGCCTTCGACATGCAAGGCAAGCAACTCTGGCAAACCGATTGTGGATCGGGCACGCACGGCTTCGGCAGCGGCGCCTCGCCCGTGCTTTACAAGAACCTGCTGATTGTCAACGCCTGCGTCGAAAGCGGCACGCTCATCGCGCTCGACAAGAAATCGGGAGAGCAGGTGTGGAAGAGCGGCAAGATCAAGGCGGCCTGGAGCACGCCGGTGCTGGTCGATGTGGGCGGTGGCCGTCAAGAACTGGTCGTCAGCACCCGCGGCACGCTGATCGGCTACGATCCGGCCAGCGGCGAAGAGTTATGGACGTGCAGCGGAATTCAGAATTACGTCTGTCCCAGCCCCATTGCCCACAAAGGCGTTGTCTATGCCATCGGCGGTCGCGGTCGCAAGGGCTTGGCCGTTAAAGCCGGTGGACGGGGCGACGTGACCGAAACGCATCGCTTGTGGCAATTGGATCGCGGCTCGAATGTCTCTTCGCCCGTGCTGTACGACGGCCATTTGTATTGGGCCCACGAAGGCCAGGGCATCTTGTATTGTGCCGACGCCGAGACCGGCAAAGTCGTCTACGAACAACGGCTCGATCCCAAGCCGGGCCGCATTTACGCTTCGCCCGTGGCCGTTGACGGCAAGCTGTATTACGCCAGCCGCGAGCGAGGCGTGTTCGTCGTAGCGGCCAAGCCCGCTTTCGAGTTGCTCTCGCACAACAAAATCGAGAGCGACAAGAGCATCTTCAACGGCTCGCCGGTGGTGAGCAACGGGCGATTGCTGCTGCGATCGAACGAGTATCTGTACTGCGTGGGAAGCAAGTAAGCGGCAGCCCCGAAGGATTCTCATGGGTAAAAGGCGGCGAATACAAGCACGTTGCGCAAGCAAGTGAGTGAGTCGCAGCGTGTGAAAAAGGCACACTCGCTTGCGCAACGTGCTTGTATTTTCCTCGCGAAAGTCCTTCACGTCGCTGTCCCGATCGAGCGCGACCAGTGGTCGCGGCTTTACAGATTGTTACGCCGCGACGCCCTCGCCGGGGTATTTGATGAAGCAGCAGTGCGGCACGATCATCATCCGGGTCAATACCGGCGTCCGCGGCAAAACGCCCTATCGTCACTCGCGGGCTCGAAGTAAAATTGATGTTGGCGGGCGATCTTCGTCCGAAGGCCATTCCCAGATATCCATAAACCAAGTCGTCATCACATGTTACGTTACTGGACCGCCGGCGAATCCCACGGCAAGACGATGCTAGCGATCGTCGACGGGTTTCCGGCCGGGGTGAAAATCGAGACCGATTCGATCGACGCCGAGCTGAAGCGGCGGCAGGGAGGATACGGGCGTGGCGGGCGGCAGCGGATCGAAAGCGACCGGGTCGAGGTGCTCACCGGCATCTGGAAAAACACCACGCTCGGCAGCCCGATCGCCCTGCAGGTCATCAATAAGGACCACAAGCTGGAGCGGCTCGACGATCTTTCGCGGCCTCGCCCGGGACACGGCGATTTGAGCGGGGCCATGAAATACCTGGGCACGATTCGTCCGATCTTGGAGCGGGCCAGCGCGCGGGAAACGTGTGTTCGCGTGGCGGCCGGGGCCTTGGCCAAGCAGTTGCTCGCCCAGTTTGGCATCACGGCGCTCGGCTACACGGTCGCGTTGGGCGGCGTGAAGATCGAGGTGAAAGCAGACGATTTCGAGGGCGATCTCGACCGCCTGCGCGAAGTCCGCGATCGCAGCGAAATTTATTCGCTCAACCCGGCCCAAGACGACCAGATCAAGCAGCTTATCGACGAGACGGGCAAGGAGGGTGACACGCTGGGCGGCGTGTTGGAGGTGCGCGTCGACGGCCTGCCGTTCGGCCTGGGCACGCACGCCCAGTGGGATCGCAAGCTCGATGGCCGCATCGCCCAGGCAGTGATGGCGGTGCAAGCGATCAAGGGCGTCGAGATCGGCCTGGGGTTCGAGGCGGCCGGCCGATTGGGCTCGCAGGTTCACGACCCGATCCATTACGATAAGAGCCGCACCGACGAGCCGCATCTCGGCTACACCCGCACCACCAACAACGCCGGCGGGCTGGAAGCCGGCATGACCAACGGACAGCCGCTCATCGTTCGGGCGGCCAAGAAACCGATCAGCACGCTCCGCAAGGCGCTGGCCTCGGTGAACATGGAAACCAAACAGGCCGACGAAGCCAGCTACGAGCGCAGCGACGTCTGCGCCGTGCCGGCCGCCGGCGTGATTATAGAAAACGTCGTCGCCTTTGAAATCGCCGTGGCCCTGATCGATAAATTCGGCGGCGACAGCCTGGTGGAGATGAAAGCCCGCTGGGATTTGTTCATGAAGATGGCCCGAGAGAAGTGATTTGTTTCCATAAAGCCGCGACCGCTGGTCGCGCCCGACGTGTCGTGCGGCGCCCGTAGCGTGGGCGCGACCACTGGTCGCGGCTTTACAAATCCTAAATCCCAAATCCTAAATCCCAAATCCTCACGGAGACACGGATGTTTCCAATACACGAAACCAATCGCCGGCTGCTGTGCCGGGTGATCTTTTTGGTGCTGGTGCCGGCGCCGACGCTGGCTGTCGCGGCGTGGTGCGGAGCGCGACATCTGCCGGGTCACACGGCCGCTTACGAAGATCGGCTGAGCGCGGCGTTGGGCGTGAGGGTGGAGATCGACGTGGTCACCCATCCGCTGCCGGGCAAGACGGTGCTGCACGGCGTTAAGCTATTCGACGCGGAACAAGGCGCGGAGATTGCCTCTTGCGATGAACTATCCATCACGAACTCCGAGGAGACGTTGTTGATCACTGCCGACCAGGCGACGATCAAGCGAAAACATTTCGGCCACGGCTGGGAGGCGCTACACGCGCGGCTGCGGCGGCCCGACATGCTGCCGGCGAAGACGCGGATCATCGTAGGTAGCTTGCGGGTCGACGTGAGTTACGGTTATGAGACGCTCGAGCGAGTCGACCTGAATATCCGCTCTTACCGTAGCGGCGTGGTGCAATTGCGGCTTGCCTTCGGGCTGTTTGACATGGTGAGCGATGAACCGATCCGCGTCGAAATCGACCGCAATCGTCAAGCCGCTCCGCCCGCCACGCACATCGTGCTGCGCACCGGACCAACCGCTCTGCCCTGTTCTCTGTTGAGTCTGACCGGCGACGGGCTTTCGGCGCTGGGGCCGAAAAGTCGCTTTCGCGGCGTCGCTAGCATTCAGCAGACCTCCGACGGCTGGCAATGTAGAATCACAGGGGAATGTACAAAGATCGACTTGAAGCGGTTGGTGACGGAACAGTTTCCGCCACACGAATTGAGCGGCCTGGCCAACATACGGATCGAGTCGACCGATCCGGAAAAATGGGGCGCCGAGTTGATAAACGGCCGGATCGTCCGGGCTGATGGGTTCATTACCGCTAAGGAAGGCCGCGTCGGCGGATCGCTCATTGGTGCTTTGGAGCAACACCTCAACATCCCGCCCGTCTATCCCAAGCAGTTTCCGGCGCAGGATTTTGAGTGGTTAAGAGCCGCGTTTACGCTCAACGAAGAGGGGCTGTCGATCCGCGGCCCGACCAGGGGCGGCGGTTCGGTGATCGTCGACGAGAGCAATCGCCCGCTCCTCGGGCAGGTCCGCAGTCCGCAGCCGCTGGCTGGTCTATTGAATGCCCTGCTGCCGGAAAAAGAGCCCGCCGCGCGGGCCTATCTCGAAGCCATTCTTCCCCGCCCCGCGCTGCTGCGATAAGTTCGCGGTCGTGTACGATCGGCTTCGGGCCGTGTACGATGGGCGTGCGGCTGTTCTCAACACGCCGGCGCGACCACTGGTCGCGGCTTTACAAAACTCCACGCGCAAGACCCCGTGAACTTTGAGCTCCACAAACCGTTTGAGCCGGCCGGCGATCAGCCGCAGGCGATTGCTGCGCTGACCGAGGGACTGCTTTCCGAGCGCAAAGAGCAGGTGCTGATGGGCGTGACCGGATCGGGCAAGACGTTCACGATGGCCAACGTCATTCAGAACGTGCAGCGGCCGACCCTGGTGCTCTCGCACAACAAAACACTGGCGGCCCAGCTTTACGGCGAGTTTCGCGAGTTTTTTCCGAAAAACTCCGTGAGTTATTTCGTCAGCTATTACGACTATTACCAGCCGGAAGCTTACATTCCGCAGCGCGACATCTACATCGAAAAAGACGCCTCGATCAACGAAGAGATCGACCGCCTGCGCCTCGCCACCACCAGCAGCCTGATCAGCCGCCGCGACGTGATCGTGGTGGCCAGCGTCTCGTGCATTTACGGCCTCGGCTCGCCGGAAGATTACAAAGACATGATGATCGGGCTGTCGCGCGGCGACGTCGTCGATCGCGACGAGATGCTCCGCCGGCTGGTCGACATTCATTATCAACGCAACGACGTCGAATTCACCCGCGGCAAGTTTCGCGTCCGCGGCGATTGCGTCGAACTGTGGCCGGCTTATGAGCAGTTCGCCCTGCGCATCGAGTTCTGGGGCGACGACGTCGAGCAGCTCTCGATCATCGATCCGACCTCGGGCGAAGTGATCAGCCGGCAGGAGCAATTGTTCATCTACCCGGCCAAGCATTTCGTGCTGCCGGAGGAGCGGATCGAAACCGCGGTGATCGAGATCAAGAAAGAACTCGAAGAGCGGCTTGACCAGCTTCGGGTCGCCGGCAAATTGCTCGAAGCCCAAAGGCTCAGTGCCCGGACTCGCTTCGATATCGAGATGCTCGAACAGGTCGGCTATTGCCCGGGCGTCGAAAACTACAGCCGGCCGCTCAGCGGGCGCGAGCCGGGGTCGATGCCCAACACGCTGATCGATTTTTTTCCCGACGATTACCTGCTGATCGTCGACGAATCGCACGCTACGCTGCCGCAAGTGCGGGCGATGTACAACGGCGACCGCAGCCGCAAGGAGACGCTGGTCGAACATGGCTTCCGGCTGCCCAGCGCGCTCGACAACCGGCCGCTCAAGTTCGACGAATGGGTCGGCAAGATCAATCAGGTGTTGTATGTCTCCGCCACGCCGGGACCGTATGAGCTGGAACAAACCGGCGGCGAGATTGTCGAACAGGTGATCCGTCCCACCGGGCTGCTCGACCCGGAGATTGAAGTCGTGCCGGCTCGCGGGCAGGTGCCGCATCTCTTGGAGCAGATTCGTCAGCGGGCCGCCGCCGGCGAGCGGGTGCTGGTCACGGCCTTGACCAAGCGGCTTTCGGAAGATCTTTCCGGCTATCTGCAGGAGCAGGGCGTGAAGTGCAAGTGGCTACACAGCGAGCTGAACGCCTTCGAGCGGGTCGAGCTATTGCGTGAATTGCGCCAGGGCGTGTTCGAGGCGCTGGTCGGGGTGAATCTGCTGCGCGAGGGGCTCGATCTGCCGGAGGTCTCGATGGTGGCGATTCTCGACGCCGACAAGGAGGGCTTTTTGCGGAGCGAAACCTCGCTGATGCAGACCATCGGACGGGCCTCGCGGCACGTCAACGCCAAGGTGATTCTCTACGCCGACCGGGTGACCGATTCGATGCGAAAAGCGATCGACGAGACGACCCGGCGGCGGCGGCTTCAGGAACAGTACAACCAGCAGCACGGCATTGTGCCGGAGACGATCCGCAAGAGCATCCTGGCGGGCATCGAATCCGAGGTATCTGCCCATCGCGAGGCCAACGAGGCGGTGGGCCGCACCGACGAGGCACAGTACATCACCGACGAATACATCGCCGAGTTGGAAGCCGAGATGATGGAGGCGGCCGACGCCTTGGAATTCGAGCGAGCCGCGGCGCTGCGCGATCGAATCGAACAGTTACAGGCGTCGATCGGCAAGAAAGTCAGCGAGGTCAGCGTTTCTTCATCGACCCGGCAGCGCGGCCGCAAGAAAGGCCGCGGCGGGCGGCGGCTGCCGAAGCCGAGGAAGGCGTAGGTGGGCGTGACGGGAGGGAGGGAGGGAGAGAGGGAGAGAGGGGGGATTTTGGAATCGAATGACGTGCTTGTCATTCGTGGTCTCGGTGTGATCCGTGGTTCATTCCGTCTGCGTTTTGGACCCTCGGCGCAAAAAAGGAGGGACACTGACTTGGCAGTGTCCCTCCGGTGACGTTGGTTTTCTGTCATGCGCTGACGCGCGACGACGCTCGGTCATGCAATTTTATGGCTTGACGTCGTCTTTCTTGTCGTCGGCTTTCGCGCCGCCGTCTTTCTTGTCGTCAGGTTTCGCGTCGCCATCTTTCTTGTCGTCGGGCTTCGCGTCGCCATCTTTCTTGTCGTCGGGCTTCGCGTCGCCGTCCTTCTTGTC